>CAYSCF010000036.1:0-35649 GCA_964429305.1 uncultured Sandaracinaceae bacterium
GTCACGCAGATGAGCGGCAAGAGCGATCGCTTCGGAAGCAACGAGCGCTAGAGCACCGGACGGTTCGAATCGCCATGAAATCCAGCGCCTTTCACGCCACGCCCGGCTTACGTCCTCGCTGCTCGGTGCGGCGTACTTCGAGTACGCCTCGTTCCGCGGCTCCGGGCGCGCTCGGGCCTGACGCGAAATGTTTGGATTTCACTACGCTCTCGAACCGTTCGGCACTCTGACGCCGCAGTCTTCGAGGTACCGATGAAGTTGTCGGAAATCCTCACGCTCGATCGGATCGACACGCACCTGGACGCGACGGACAAGTCCGACGTGCTGCGTGCGTTGTCGAAGCTGATCGCGATCGGTGAGGCCGGAAGCATCGAGAAGGTGCTCGACGCACGCGAGAAGCTCGCATCGACGGGCATCGGCGACGGCGTCGCGATCCCGCACGGTCGGGTCGCGGGGCTCGATCACTTCGTGGCGGCGCTCGCGATCCGCGCCGAGGGAGTGCCCTTCGATGCGATCGACGGGCGTCCGGCGTCGATCTTCTTCGCGGTCGTCGGTCCGGAGAAGGCCGCGGGAGAGCATCTCAAGTGCCTCGCGCGCATCGGTCGCGTGCTGCGCGACGATGGCGTCCGAACACGCCTGCTGTCCGCGACCGGGCCGGCCGATGCGCTGGCCATCGTCACGAGCGCAGACGGCGCCTGAATTTCGCGGGAACCCAAGAAGTCGCGGAAGGGATCTCGCTTCGAGCTCTCGGCACCCGCGTCTGCGCCGAGTGATTGAGTGTTCGAGCCTTTCGCGCCCTCCTGGGTTCCGCGAAATTCTCGGACGACGCTCAGCGCGAAGGCAGGCCGAGCGCGCGCAGTGTCTCCGCGAGATATCGCGCGGGGACGTCGTGATGCGGCACGCTCACGCGCGCACCGATCACGCGACGCGCGACCGTGTCGGGCAGCGTCGCAGGCCACGCGTCGAGCATGCGTGCCGTCGTGGACTGCCTCGCATCTCGCACGAGCGCTTGCGTCGCCTCCCACGTACGCCCGACGGTCGCGAGCGAGATCAGCGTGCGCGGCTGCGCGTCGGTGCCACCGCGAGCCCAGTCGAGGAACGACGTGCCGCCCGCGTACAGCGCATCGAAGAGCACGACGTTGCGCACCTCCAGGCCACCGTGACGCAAGATCGCGAGCGTCGTCTCGAACGCCGCGCTGTGGCCCGCGAGGGGGATGCTCTCGACGGTGTCGTGCGTCAGCGTGCCTCCGAGCGTCGGCGCCAGCGCGATCAACGCTTCGTCGACGAGTCTCGCTGCCTCGCCTGCAATCGTCAGCCGACCCGGCGAGCCTTCGCGCGCCCGCCATGCGAGCTGCGGGATCAAGAGCACGCTGCGCGTGTGCGCCGCCTCGTGCGCCGCGGCCCAGCCGAAGCCGGGCTCGGGCCGATCGCGCGCGCGACATCGCGCCTCGAGGTCGGCGCTCGCGAGCACGCGCGTGCAGCCCGAGTAGCCGTGCAGGAGCAGCACCAGCGCGACCGGCCCGTGCACGTCGACTCCCTCGGGCACGTGCGCGATCGCCTCCGGCGCATCGGCGCGGATCGTCGCGCCATGCGCGAGGTCGAGCTCGATCGTCCGGCCTTGTGCATGCGCGTGGGACGCGGCGAAGAACGCCAGCGCCACGAGCGCATGCTTCATGCGGAGACGACGCGCTGGATGCCCTCGAGCCGCTGGAGCAGGAAGCGCTCGCTCGGTCCGAGCTCGCTCTCCTTCTCGCGCATCTTGTCGAGGTAGCGGCGCATCGCGGGTCCGCCGGGATAACGGAGCTTGCGCACGATGTCGTGCAGCTTCTCGATCTCGTCGGCCGCGAGCAGCTTCGCGGTGGACTCGTGGACCTCGAAGACCCAGTCGATCCACGAGCTCTTCTTGTTGCCTTCGGCGAGCCGGAGCGCGTACTTGGTCGCCTCCGTGAGCCGCGCCGGGTGGATCGTCTGACCGAGCTTGGCGCGCATGAGGATGTCCGCGAGCAGCTTGCCGAGCACACGCTCCGCCTCGTCGTAGCGTCCGAGCGCGAGCGCCTTGTCGGCGATGTTCGCGAGCAGCGCCTGCGACGCCGTGACTTCTTCTTCGACCTTCATCGCGGGCGCGCTCGACGGAGCCGTGTCGCGCGGCGGCAAGGGACCCATGCCGGCGATGTTGCTCAGCGTCATGCCGACGAGCGTCGGACTGCCGCGGTGGATGGAGGCGCCGCACTTCACGCAGTTCGCCGCGGCGGGCGAGTTCGCCGTCCCGCAGTTGTCGCACCGCGACATCGACTCGCCGCGGTCGGAGACCTCGACCAGGACCATGTCGTGTGAGCCGACGGTGACGCGATCGAGGTGCGCGAGCTTCGTGGGCCCGGGGATGCGGTTGCCGTTCACCACGACGCCGTTGCGGCTGCCGAGGTCCTCGACCCAGACGCCATCGGCCTTGTTCGTGATGGTCGCGTGCCGGCGCGAGACCAGGGCGTCGTCGAGCGCCAGGTTGCACGTCGAGCTTCGCCCGATGACGAAGGCACCGGGCGGGAGCTCGAGATCCGATCCCTGGTACCTCAACCGATAGCGAGCCACAGCGGCTGGATCATAGTCCGATCCGCCATCCGAGGTGCAAAAACGAAGACGCCCCGCACCTCTCGGCCGCATGGGCACGGAGTCGCGGGGCGCTCCCGTCGGACGAACGCGCGATCAGAACGCGGCGACCTCTTCGAGTCGCGCGATGTCGCCGAGCGCCGTGGTGAGGCGGCCCTGGATCTCGATCGTGCTCGTCATGAGCGTGCGCGTCTCTTGCAGCGCCTGCACGTAGCTGCGGAACGATCCGAGTCGCTCGCTGAGCACGCCCGCGCTGTTGCCGCCGTTGATGACGATGGCGTGCGTCGCCGTCGCGGGAATCGCGGTCTCCGCCGTCCACAGCTCGATGGGCGTGCTCGCGGCGCCGGGCGCGGCACGCGTGAGGATGTGGCCGGTCGGATTCCCGTCTGCACCGAGCTCCGGCTCCGCGAAGCGCAGCGCGCCGCGCACGGTGCCATCGGGGCCGGTGGAGAGCGCGGCGACGTACTGCGCCGCTGCGGCCGTCGCGGTCGCGTCGGCGGCGGCCTGGATCGCCGCACGCGCGGCCGCCTGATCTTGACCGAGCGACGTGGGGCACACCGCGACCGCAGCGAATTCGTCGATCGACGGACGCTGCGTCGGGCCCGACGCGATGACGCTCAGATCGTGGAACTGCCGCCAGAGCTCCTGGATGTTCGCGTAGTACGTGAACAGGTCGTCGACCGTGCCCGGCTGGAACGCGTTGTAGTTGCGGCCGGCGAACGCGGCGGCCTGCAGAGGCACGGGCTGCCCGTTGAGCGCGTCGAGATCCGTGTAGCTGACCGTGGGATGCCCGCTCGGTCCGCCGCCGGCGGCCACGGCGAGCGCCTCGATGTGCTGCTGCGCCTCGAGGACACCGCGGCTCGCGGTATCGACGGCGGTGTAGATGGCGTGACCATCGCGGACGGTCGTGTTGTAGAGCCGATTGCGGCTGTTGACCGCGCCGAAGCCCGCGCCGAGCGCGCAGCCGACGACGAGCGAGGCCGCGAGCACGAGGAAGACGCGGCCGCCTTGGCGACGGCCGACCTCGGCGTCGTCGACCGGCTTGGCGTCGACCGCGATGCGGACTTCCTGCGGCGCTGCAGCGGCCGCAGCGAACGGATCGGGGCGCTGCGAGGGCTTCGCCTTCACCGGCTCGGGGGCCGGACGAGCGAACGGCGGCGGCGCGATGTCGTTGCTGAACGGCGCCTTCGCGGCCGCAGGGGGCGCCATGACCGGCGGCGCGACTGGCCGCGCGGCGACCGGAGGCGCTGCGACCGGCGCGGCCACGTCTCCGGGCGAGCTCTGGACGACCGGCGACGCGACTGGTGCAGACGCGGCAGGAGGCGCAGCGACGGGCGCCGTGGGAGGCGCGATGACGCCGCCCGGCGCCGCGATCGGCGGCGCTCCCGGCGTCTGGGGCGAGATCGTGCGTCCGAGACGGGCACGCAGATCTTTTTTCGGCTTCTGTTCCGACATGGGCGCGGCTACTCCGTTGTCCGTGGGTCACGAGCGGTCGCGCGTTCGGCGCCGAACCGCTCGGAAATCAAAACGAGAACTGTTCCTGCAGGCCTTGGATCTGGGCGAGCGCGGTGTTGAGGCGGCCCTGGATCTCGAGCGTCGAGCGCATCAGCGCGCGCGTCTCTTCGAGCGACTCGGCGAAGTTGCGGAAGGCGCCGTCGCGATCGCCGAGGACCGCAGCGCTCGACGGGCCATCGATCGCGATGACCGCCGAGCCCGAGGTCCCCACGGGCGTGCCGGGCGTCCAGCGATCGAACGCGCGACCGGGGCCGCTGCGGCCGGCCCGCATGAACGTGCGCCCCGTCGGCTGATGCGTCGTCGGATCGAGATCCTGTTCGGCGAAGCCGAGCGTGCCTTGCACGGTGCCATCGTCGGTCGTCTGCAGCAGCGCGACGTACTGCGCGTTCGCCGCGTCCGTGCTGGCCTGATCGGCCGCCGTGATCGCCGCAGTCGCCGACGCCTCGTCGTGACCGAGGTCGGCGGGGCACACCGTCGCGGCGGCCGTCGAGTCGAGCGTCGCGCGCCGAGCCGGGCCCGACGTGATCGCGTTCAGATGCGCGAACTCGTCCCACATCTGGTGGACGTCGTGGTCGTAGTTGAAGATGTCGTCGACGGTCTCGGGCGTGAAGCGGTTGTAGTTCTTGCGCGAGAACACGCCGGCGTGAAGCGGGACCTCGAGCGCATTGAGCGCTGCGATCTCGTCGTAGTTCACGGACGGGTGATGATCGGCGCCGCCGCGGGCCGAGGCCGCGATCGCATCGAGGTGCGTGTTCGCCTGGTTCACCACTTCCGTGGCGGTCGCGACGGCCTCCGCGACGTCGTGGCCGTCGCGCACCGTGATGTTGTAGAGCCCGCGGTCGCCGTTGACGCTACCGGCGCCCGCACCGAGGACGAGACCGCCGACGACACCGACGGCGACGATCATGCCCGTGATGCGCCCGGCGGCGCGGCCGGCGTTCGGATCGACGGGCTTCTCGTCGAACGTGAGGCGCACCTCGTTGGCCATCGGCACGCCGGCGGCAAACGGATCGATCGAGCGCTTTCGCGGCGCCGGCGCGGGCTCGGCCGCGGGAGCCGCAGGGCGCGCGAACGGAGGCGGCGCGATGTCGGGCCCGAACGGCATCTTGGCCGAGCTCGCGATGGGCGCGGCGATCGGCGGCGCGATGCCAGGAGCCGGCGCGTCCGCGCGCGGACTCGCGACGGGTGCGGCCTTCGGCGCCGCAGCGGCGGGCGCGGCAGCAGGTGCGGCAGCGGGGGGCGCAATGACCCCACCGGGCGCGGCGATCGGCGGCGCACCGGGCGTGTTGGGCGCAATCGTGCGGCCGAGGCGTGCACGAAGGTCCTTCTTGGGCTTCTTGTCTTCGGACATTTCTTTCTTCTCGCGCCCGCGGGTGATGCTCGCGGCCCAGCTGGATCGACGCAGCGGAAACCACCTGGAATTCCGTGCCAGACTGGAAGCCGCCGAACCGTATCCGCGCGCCGAGAGGGGTGTCAATGGGGAACCCCCGGAAAGCAGAGGTGTCCGGTGGTTTGGTGCGGCTGTATGCGACGGGATGACATCTTCGGGTGGCTCGGCTACGAGGAAGCGCGTTGAGCGTCAGGGAACGCATGTCGTCGTGGGGTCGTCGCCTGGTCCGGGCCGAGCGTCGCTTCTCGGACTGGCTGCCCATCACACCGCTGGGCCTGTCGATCGCGCTGTTCGGCGCGGTCGTGCTGAAGCTCTTTGCCTATCCCGAGATGGATCTCGTCCTGCTCGTGATCGGCTACGGCTGCCTCGGCCTGACCGCGATCGCGGCGCTGCTCGTCGTCATCGGCGCGATCTGGCTGAAGCTGGCATCACGTCGCTACCGCGGGCCCGAGGAGCGCACGCTCGAGACGGGACGCTCGCTGCCGACGGGTCTCGTGCTGCCCTCGCTCGCGCTGCTTCCCTTCGTGCTCGTGTGGTGGGAGTGGGAGTCGCCGGCCGGCGCCGGCGTCGAGCTGCGCTCGCGCGGCCTCTCGCTGGAAGAAGACGTGCAGCTGGAGGACCGCGGCCACGTGCGCGGCATCGCGCGGCGCATCGTCGTGCAAGACGTGTTCGGGCTCGCACGCCTCGCGATCCGGCATCGCGATCCGGCCAAGCTCACCGTGCTGCCGAACAGCGGCGCGCTGAAAGAGATGCCGGTGCTGGTGACGCTCGCGGGCGGCGACGACATGCCGCACCCGATGGGCATCGACGACGGAGATCGCGTCGAGCTGCGTCGCTACGCGCCCGGTGATCCTTCGCGCTTCATCCACTGGAAGGTCTACGCGCGGACGCGGAAGCTCGTGGTGCGCGTGCCCGAGCGCGCGCTGACGCGAGCGCGTCGCACGATCGCGTATCTCGTCGCCGGCCCCGGAGACGAGCCGGTGTCGGGCGCGGCGCGGGTCGCGGTGGAATCGGGAACGCTCGGGGCCGAGTGGGTGTTCGGTGCAGATGGAAGCACCGGAGAGACCAGCGACGTGGGCTCGGCCGTCGAACGGATCGTGCGATCGGTGGAGCATCGCGAGACGGGCGCGCTCGGGCTGCGCGGGTTCGTCGATCGCGCCGACAAGACGGGGCCGGCCTCGCTCGTCCTCTTCGTGCCGCCCGTGCCCGGGCCCTGGCTCGACCGCGTGATCGCGATCGTTCGTCATCGCGCGCATCGCACGCGCGTGATCCTCGCGACCGACGGGATCGATGCGGCCAAGCCGCGGGCGCGGTGGTGGGATCTGCTCTCGCGCGCAGTGCCTCGTCACGGCACGCGCGCCGAAGATCTCGAGGCCGTCATCCGCGCGCTCGCGGCGCTCCGCGTCGAAGTGCTCGTGCTCGATCGATCGACGGGCCGTCGTCTCGGTGAAGCGCACCGCGCCGCGATGCGCGCGCTCGCGACGAGGGCCGCCTGATGGCCTCGGACGGACGAAAATTCGGCCTGGCTGCGCCAGGCACTCCTGCCGGCCCGAAACGCACGATCGCGCGACCGCCGCCGCCGACCAATCCCGAGAAGCTGCCCGAGCCCTTGCTCGCGACGCTGCTCCGCATGTTCGTCTACACGATCACGGCGGCGGTCTTCGCGTGGCCGCTCACGGTGCCCGAGAGCGCGCTCGCGGCCGGATGCGCAGCGGGTGTCGCGTCCGTGCTCGGTCGCGCCTTCGCGGCGACCCGCGCGCGCACGTGGATCATCGCGCTCGGCTCGATCGTCTCGCTCTTCGTCTCGCTCTGGCTCGCCGACTGGGTCGTCGGCAACGCGACGTTCGCGAGCATCGTGGGCCCCGCAGTCGCCCTACGCCTCGGCGAAGCGACGGCGTTCGGTCTCGGCGCGCTCTCGCTCGGCACGGGCGTGCGCGCGGCGTCGTCGCGTCATCGCAACGCGGCGCTTCTCGAAGCGAGCTTCGTCGCGCTCGCGTTCGGCACGCTCGTGATCGCGCATCGCCACGGCGCGATCCATCGCCCGTTCGAGATCGCCGACTGGTTCCTCGAGCGCGGCTCCGATCCGTCGATCGCCGTGCTCTTCATCGGGACGATCGCCGGGATCGTCATCGGTCTCTTGCTGCTGAGCGAGCGCAGCCTGTGGCGATCGATCTTCCACGTGCTCGTGGTGATCCTTCTTCTGCTCGGCATCTTCGCGACGACGCAGTACGTGGGGCTGCCGCCGCCTCCGCAGCAGAGCGACGGGCTCGGTCTGCGCGACGATCAGCACCAGCAGGGCGACGGAATCCATCAGCCCGGCGGGCCGGAGTTCCAAGACGAGTACGATCAGAGTGGAGGTCAGGCGCCCGTCGCTGTCGTGGTCCTGCACGACGACTACTCGCCGCCGACGGGCGTCTACTACTTCAGGCAGGACGCCTACTCCCAGTACAACGGCCACCGGATGATCGCGGCGACGATCTCCGGCGTCGACGACGACGTGGCTCCCGGATATCCGACGACGCGCATGGTCTCGATCGCGCACGCGCCCGAGGCCGGCGCCTTCCGCGGCACCGTCGAGACGACGGTCGGCTTGCTCGCCGATCATCCGCGCCCGTTCGCGCTCGAGTCGCCGATCGCGCTCATGCCGATCACGAACCCGAACCCGGCGCGCTTCCGTCGCACGTACCGCGCGCGCTCGGCGGTGCTCACGGCCGACGAGTGGTCGCTGGTCGACGCGCGCGCGGGCGACTCGTCATGGTCGCCCGAGATCCTCGCGCACTACACGCATGGGCCGAGCGACCCGCGTTATCACGAGCTCGCGCAGCGCATCGTGAGCGATCTGCCCGCGCAGTATCAGCACAGCCAGTACGCGCAGGCGCTCGCGATCACCAACTACCTCGGCGTGAACGGCGTGTACTCGCTGCGCAGCCGGCACGCATCGGCGGCCGATCCGGCGGCGGACTTCTTGTTCGGCGACCTGACCGGCTACTGCGTGCACTTCGCGCACGCGACCGTGTACTTGCTGCGCTCGCTCGGTCTGCCGGCGCGCGTCGCGACCGGCTACATGGTGCCCGAGTCGTCGCGCCAAGGCGGCAGCGCGATCCTGATCAGCGGTCAGGCCTCGCACGCGTGGCCGGAGATCTATCTCGAGGACGTGGGCTGGGTCGTCGTCGACGTCGCGCCGCAGCGCTCGCTCGACGCAGCGCCGCCGCCGCCGGACGAAGATCTGCAGCAGCTGCTCGCCGAGCTTCTCCGCGGCGAGACGCCGCTGCCCGACGACGGATCGGAAGCGCCGCGCCCGCTCGACGAGCTCGCGCGCGACATCACGGGACCGCTCGCACGCGGTATCGTGGCGTTGATCATCGCGCTGATCGCGTTCGGCTACCTCGGCAAGATCGGTCGGCGTCTGGCGCCGGTGATGGCGAGCGAGAAGGCGCTGCCGCGCGCATCGTATCGCGCTGCGCTCGACGTTCTCGGCGAGGGTGGCGTGCGCCGCACAGCCGGCGAATCGCGCGAAGGCTTCGCCGATCGCTTGCGGACGGAGATCCCGAGCCTGGTCGTGCTCACCGACGCGCACGCGGCCGTCGCGTACCAGAGCCGCACCATGCCGAAGCTCGACGACGTGCGCGCGGCGGCCAAGCGCGTGCGACGCGAGCGCGCGGCCCACGTTCCTCTCTGGCGACGCCTACTCGGGCTCGCGAATCCGTTCTCTTGGCTGTGGACACGTTGAGACCGACGAGGAGATGACGATGGAAGCGACCGAATCGACGAACGACGTGGCGCCCTCTGCGGGCGGGGCGCTCGACCACGCCAAGACGGTCGCGGGCCGACTTCGCGCGCGTCTCGGCGCAGCGATTCGCGGGCGCAGCGACGTTATCGAGCTCGTGCTCACGGCGCTCTTCGCCGACGGTCACGTGCTGCTCGAGGACTATCCGGGCTCGGGCAAGACCACGCTCGCACGCGCGCTCGGCGGCGCGGTCACCGGCGGCGACAAAGAGATCTCCTCGTTCCGCCGCATCCAGTTCACGCCTGATCTCTTGCCGAGCGACATCACGGGCACGAACGTCTTCGAGCCCGAGACGTCGCGCTTCGTGTTCCGGCGCGGACCGATCTTCGCGCACGTCGTGCTCGCCGACGAGATCAACCGCACCTCGCCCAAGGTGCAGGCCGCGCTGCTCGAGGCGATGGCCGAGAAGCAAGTCACCGTCGACAACGAGACGCACCCGCTCGACGCGCTCTTCTTCGTCATCGCGACGCAGAACCCGCTCGATCTCGCGGGCACGTATCCGCTGCCGACGCCGCAGCTCGATCGCTTCCTGTTCAAGATCCGCATGGAGCACATCGCGCGCGAGGCGGAGCTCGAGGTGCTCGCGGCGTATCCGCGTCCGCACCTCTCGCTCGCGGAAGAGATGCCCGGCGTCACGCGTGACGAGCTCATCGCCGCACGCGATGCGATCCGCAGCTCGGTGCGCATCGACGTCGCATTCCAGAGCGCGCTCGTCGATCTCGCGCGAGGCCTGCGTGCCGACAAGCGCGTGCTGCAGGGCGCATCGACGCGCTCGCTCGTGCTCTTGCTGCCGGCGCTGCAGGCGCACGCGCTCGTCTCGGGCCGCGACTACGTCTCGCCGCGCGATCTCGAGATCCTCGCACCGTACGTGTTCGGTCACCGCCTCGAGTGCGCTCCGGGCGTCGACGACCCGATGGCGATCGTGCGTGAGCACACCGGCATGGAGATCGAGCGCCTCGCGCGCAAGAGCCTCGCCCGCTGATGAAGACTCGCCCGAAGATGCGCTCGCTGCTGCTCGCGATGCTCTCGCTCGCGCTCTCGGCGGCGATCGTGCACGCGCAGGACGACGCACCGCCGCCGACGACGGACGTGCCGCCCTCGGACGAGCCGCAGAGCGACGAGCCCCCGATCGTGTTCGGCACCGGCGACTTCGATCCGTGCTCGGTGCGCAGCGCGGGCGACGGTGAAGAGTCCACGCCGGACGAGTACCGCGCGTGGTGCAACGCCGACGACGGCAACTACATCCGCGCGCGCGAGCTCGCCGAGACGATCGTCCACGATCATCCGACGTCGTACGTCGGCAACTTCGTGCTCGGCTACGTGCACCACATGGGCGAGGCGAACGCGCCCCGCTCGCTCTACTACCTGCGCATCGCGCTCGGGCAGTACACGCGGGCGTGGGGCGATCCACCGAGCCCGTCGGGCCCGTGGCGCTGGCATGCGCGGATGCTGCAAGAGATGGCGTTCGTGCAGGGCGAGCTCGAGGACTACGAGGCGCAGCTCGCGACGATGCAGCGCTACAACGACCTCTACGATCCCGACATGCTCGCCGAGGCGGCGTGGCCGCTGATGAAGATGCGCCGCTTCGACGAGGCGCGTCGCGTCGCCGAGAGCGCGATGTCGACGGGCTCCTCGTGGCAGACGGAGGTCGCGCTGAACGCGCTCTGCGCCGTCGAGTTCGAGGCCGGCGACGAGCAGCGGAGCCATCAGGCGTGTCGCGCGGCGCTCGATCTGCACGGCGCCGATCCGTCGCGGCAGAGCGCGGTCGACTTCACCAACTTCGCCGAGTCGTCGCGCTCGCTCTTCCAGCTCGACGAGGCCGAAGAGGTCGGCCTGCAGGCGACGCGCGCGCAGCTCTCGTGGTTCGGCAATCCCTACGTCGAGCTCGCCGAGCTCTACGTGCGCGAGGGCCGATTCCCCGAGGCGCTCGACATGCTGCGCCAGGTGCATCCGTACCGACTGCGCCGGCCGCCGCACGTGCAGGACGCCGATCGCAACGAGGCGCGGCGCGCTCTCTCGGAGTTCTTCGTGGTCGTCGGTCGCGGCGAAGAAGCCGTGCGCATCACGACGAAGGCGGTCACGCAGCCGGATCGTCGCTCGCACAACAGCCGTGACGCCGCGCAGGACCTCGCGGTCGCCGCGATCCTCGATCGGGTCGCGCGTCGCATCCGCGCCGACGAGATCGAGCGCGACGCGATGGGCGAAGACCTCGTCGATCGCATGGTCGCGTGGGGCGAGGCGTCGTTCGAGCGCTACCAGGGCTGGACGAGCGGTCGTCAGGCGGCGCGTGCGCTCTCGGACACGAATCGTCTCGTCGGCATCTTCCAGATCGGCCGTGCACGGAGCGGGATCCTGCCGCCGTGGCTCGCGGGCGATCTCGCCGCGGTGCTCGGCCCAGGCGTGACGATCGAAGCGATCCGCCGCGCGCGGGTCGACGATCCGAGGCCGGGCGCGCCGGCCTACTACGACGCGTTCGAGGCCGAGGCGATGCTCGAAGCGGGCGATCCGGCACGCGCGTACGAGCTCGCCCGTCGCGCGCACGACGCGCTCAACCCGGCCGAGTCGTTGCTTCGTGCGCGCACGAGCGCCATCGCGGCCGAGGCCGCGCGCCAGGACGATCGCGAGAGCGATGCGCTCGCGTCGTACGACGAAGCATTCCAGATCGATCCAGGCATCTGGGTGCGGCTCGATCTCCCGGTGCCCGTGCGCATCGTCTCGCGCGGCGGCGCGGTCGCCGACGAGTGCGCATCGCTGCTCGCCGGCAGCCCACGCTTCGACATCGCCGAGAGCGGCATGACGATCGAGGTGGATGCGTCGAGCGGCCACGGCCGCGCGTGCCTGACGAGCTCGACGGGCGCGGTGCTCGGCTGCAGCGATCTCGACCCCGAAGCGGACGAGGCGTCCGACGAATTCGCCGCGCGCCTCGCGCGAGGGCTGGTCGAGACGGCGTTCGCCCCGCGCATCGACATGAGCCAGACCGACGCCGCCGGCCTCGACGGCAGCAACGTCACCGCGCAGGGCGGGCTGCGGACGCTGCTCGACGACGACGGCATGCTCGACGAGCCCTGACCTCGGTCACCCGAGGTTGTGGAAGACCTTCTGCACGTCGTCGTCCTGCTCGAGCGCGTTCACGAGCTCCATCACGTCTTTGACCTTCGCGTCGTCGTCGAGGTGCGTCAGCGTCTGCGCGACGTACTCGCTCTCGGCGGAGAGGACCTCGATCTTGCGGCGCTCGAGCTCGGCCTGCACGCGGCCGAAGTCCTTGAGCGCGCAGCGGATGAGCAGCTGCGGCTCGCCTTTCTCGCCGGTCGTCTCGCCCATCTCTTCGAGGCCGTGATCGATGAGCTCGAGCTCGAGCTCTTCTTGATTCAAGCCTTCGGGCGAGAGACGGAAGACGCCCATGTGGTTGAACATGAACGCGACGCTGCCCGCCACGCCGAACGAGCCGCCCCAGTCCTTCATGATCGAGCGCACGTTCGCGACGGTGCGCTGGGGGTTGTCGGTCGCCGTCTCGATCACGATCGCGATCGCGTGCGGCGCGTAGCCCTCGTACACGACGGTCTCGAACACGCGACCGTCGGTGCCAGCCGCCTTCTTGATCGCGTTCTCGATCTTCTCGCGCGGCATGTTGGCGGCGCGTGCGTTCGCGATCGCGCGACGCAGGGCAGGGTTGCTGTTCGGATCGGTGCTGCCCGATCGCATCGCCATCGCGATCTCGCGGCCTGCCCGCGTGAACGCCTTCGCCATGCGGTCCCACCGCGCGAACATCGTCGTCTTACGTTTTTCGAAGATCCGACCCATGAGGATCCGAACGTACTACGGCACGCCGCGATCGATCTCTACCGGAGTGCCCGACGTGAGCCGGGCCGACACAATTGTGTCGGGTCCGCCCTGCGGACCACTCCCGTCGAGATCACGTGCCGAGACGATCGAAACGATAGACGACGCGGATGCGCGACGCGCACGTCTCGTCGGCGCAGCCCGGGCCCGCGACGAGGTAGACGACCGGCACGGTCATCCCCGTCGCATCGACCGAGAACGGCGCGACGCCCGCGTTCAGGAGCTCGTCGAGCGTCGGCTCGGGCGAATCGAGCACGCGCAGCGTCGGTGCGAACGCGCTGATCGCGCCGCCCAGCTCGGTGCTCGTATCGAGATGCACGCCGTCCGCATCGTGCCAGTCGGCGGGCTGCTCGGCCGCGGCGGAGTACATCGCGCCGCAGCAGTTCTCCGGCTGCGCGGCCTGCAACGTCACATAGCCACTCACGCGCTGCTCCCAGGGCGCGTCACCCATCGTGCCGACGATCGCGTTCTGCTCGCGCGTGAGCGTCGCGCTCATCGAGGTCGTCGGCTCGGCGATCGCGGGCCCGGAGAGCGTAGCCAGCTCGTCGACGTGCACGACGAACGCGCCGGTGACGTCGGACGCGCGATGGAGCACGGGACACACGTAGTCGACGAGCGGCGGTGTTGGCGCGCATGCGGAGAGGGTCGAGGCGACGACGGTGATGCCAAACCAGCGCATCCACGAAGAATGGATCACGCGCCGAGCTTGGCGAGCCGGCGCTCGACCGACGGCGACGGATGCATCGCGAGGCTCGCGCGCAGATCGGCCAGCGCACCCTCGCGATCACCGCGCGTCGCGCGGAAGGCGCCGCGTGCTTCGAGCGAGCGTGCCGCGCGACGCGGGAACGAGGGTCGGCTGTCGTGCCCGCCGTCGAAGACGTTGCTCTTCGCCGACACTTCGGCGATCGCGGCCACGGCTCGGTCGTGGGCAGCTCGCGCGGCATCCGGCTCGCCGCGCCGTTCGCGCGCGATCGCGAGTGAGGTCAGATACTCGGGATGGCCGTCGATGAAGACGGTGCGCTCGAGGTCGGCGATGGCATCCCGCCCGTGCTCCATCGCGACGCAGGCGCGGTGATGCAGCAGCGCGGCGAGATCGAAGTGCGTCTTCCGACTCGCGTGTGGAGGGGGGACGCGCTCGAGCACGCCCTCGCCGAGCGCGATGGCGGCATCGACGTCGAAGCGCAGTGCGCCTCGTGGGCTCGCAGGTCGATCGATCGCTGCGAGCGCATCGTTCATGCGCGCTCCGCCCGTTCCGAACGCCGCGACCCGCTCGAGCGCGCGCTGGGCACGTCGTGGCACCAGCAGCGTGCGCGCTCCTCCGCACCCATCGTATTGGGGCGTCGCATCGATGAGCGCTTCGAGCAGCTCACGAGGGGGCGCGTCGGCGGTCACGCGCTCGTACATCACACCCGACGACAGATCGACGCCTCCGATCAGCTGCGAGGCCAGGAGCAGACCGAACAGCGCGGCCGCGGGATCGGTCTCGTCCTCCGTCGACATCGGTGCGATCACACCGAGCACGAGCGCTCCGCTCGCATCGCGCGTGAACACCACGTCCGCGGTCTCGACTCTCGCGCCCGCGTCGCTCGCCATCGCTCTGAGCGCGATCAGCTCGAGCGCCGCATCGACTGCCTCGACGACCGTGATGCGAAGTGCGCGATCGACGGGCGGCACGCCGTACACCGTCCAACCGGTCGGGCACGGGAGCACGACGGGCGCCTCGGAGATCGCTCGCACGAAGCGCGGGTCCCGCGTCAGCGATGCCGCGGCGCTGCGAAGTCGCATGCGATGCAGAAACCCCGCTCCGGGATCTTCGGGCAAGAGCACACGTGCGGCACTCTCGACGTCGACCGCGATGGTCGGCCGCAGCCTGCCCGGTGCCTCCATCCGATAGCGGCCGTGCAGGAGCGTGCTCAACGACCGCGCTCCGCGAGGGCGCGGCCGACCATCACGCTCAGCAGGACCAGCACACCGACGGTGAGCCAGGCGATCTCGGGCGGCATCGGCACGGGCGTGTCCCAGTCCGGTCGCTGCGGAGGGGGCATGATGTCGGCGCGTGCGCGAGCGCTCGCGACGAACGAGGTCAGCATCGCGAGCAGGACCGAGCAGCGCATGCGCTGATGTTATCGCAGGCGCCGCCAGCGAACGATCCAGCCCGTGAACGGCACGAGCGCGCTCATGAGCCCGAGCACGCACCAGAGCGCGCGCGTGCCGCTGCCTCCCCACGTGCCGAAGTGGATCGCGTCGACCGCGTGCTCCCACCACTGCAGCGGGCCGAGATCGGTCGCGCGATGCACCTCGAGCACGTCGCCGTTGTACGGGTGCACGAAGACCTGGTTCGCGAGCTCGCGCACGAGCGGGCCCTCGGACGCGTGGCCCGAGACGGAGAAGATCGGGCGGCGCGGCGTCGGCATCGAGACGAAACGGATCTCGAGATCGGTGAAGGTGTCGTGGGCGTGCGCGACGAGGCGATCGACGCTCATCGTGGGCTCGTGCCTGCGCACGCGCGAGACGTCTGCCGCCGCGATGTGCGGGATGCCGCCCGACGGACGTAGCTCGAAGAAGCCCGCGATGTTCTCGCCCCAGTACCAGAGCGTCGTGACCACGACGACGAGCAGGAACGGGAGCATCGCGATGCTCGCGAGCCGGTGATAGCGACGCGGCCTGTCGCCCGTCACGCGGCGCGACCAGAAGCGCAGGCCCGTCACGATCGAGAACACCAGCGCGAGCGCGAGGCTCGTCACGATCGTGAGCCCGACGTTCTCTCCGAGCAGCCAGTCGCGATGCAGGTCGCGCAGGAAGCGATGCGGAGTGCGGTACGGCGCGATGCCCAGCGCACGACCGTCGTGCGGATCGAGGAACACGAAGCGCAGCTCGCGCGCCTCGGTCTCGACCATCGCCCACGCGGACATGCCGTCGGCCTCGGGCGCGGACATCGAGAGCAGATGTGACGTCGGCACCGCGCGCGTCGCGCTGGCCTCGAGCGTCGACCACGGAACGTCGACGTGCCCGCGATGCGCGTGCGCGCACGCCGACGAAGGAAACCAGACCGTGTCGAGCTCGCGCCCGTAGATCGCGATCGCGCCCGTCAGCATCACGAACGCGAGCGGCAGCCCGAGCCACGCGCCCGCACGACCGTGCAGCGCGAACACGCGCTTGGTCTTGTCGACCGGCGCCGGTGGCGTGGGCGCGACGACTGGCGGCGCGGTCTTCCTCTTGTTCTTGGAGCTCAACGCGATCTCGGTCGCAAGCGCGTCAGTCTTCGCTCGCGGCCCAGCGCGTCACGCTCGCGGCGCTGAGCTTGAAGCTGGGCGGCACGCGGCCGCTGCGGATCTCTTCGCCGGTCGCGTCCACGACGAGCTTCAGGATCGCGTGCGGGTCGTCGTCGTCCTGCGCGATGTCGAGATCGGCGCGCACGCGCTGTCCGTTCTCACCCGCGAACGAGATCGTCCGATGCAGCGCCGCGCGCGCCGACTGCTGATGCCGCAAGAGCACCTCGCTCGCCGTCTTCACGAGCGTGATGAACGACGACGTGTCGAGCGGCTTCGGATTGCGCTTGTCGCGCCCCATCGTCCACGGGCCGACGAGCGCGGGCTCCGGATCGCCGATGCGCGTCATCTCGACCGCCCAGCCGTCGTCGTCCTCGTTCTTGATGACCTTGGCGATCCAGCCGTTCTTCTTCCACAGCCGCGGATCGCTCGTCTCTTCGATGTCGTCGCTCATGATCTCGAGTCTCTCACCGCCGTACGCGCGTGATCGTGTAGCCGCGCGCCTGCAGCATTGCGAGCAGTCCCCGGTCGCCGAGCAGATGCCCGACGCCGACGGCGACGAACGCTCTGCCTCGATCGAGCTCGGTGATCAAGGGCGCGAGCCACACCGCGTTGCGGCTGAACAAGATCGTCTCGTAGAGCGACGGGGCGCGGGCGGCCGCGGTCTGGATCTCGCTCCAGAGGGCCTCGAGGTCGCCGTCCACGAATGCCTGCGACGTACGCGCGACGCCGCCGCCGTGCCCCGTTGAGGGCCGCAGCGACGAGCGAAGATCACGCAGGATCTCCGGCATCGGCACCGCCTGGAGTAGCGCGAGTTGCTGCTCCATCGTCTCGAGACCGGCGATCGGGATGGAGCGCTCGTCCGCGCGCCGCAGCACCGCGAGGTCCAGCATGTCGGGCGTGGTCGTCGCCTCCCTGCTGCCGTTCGCCACGTGTCGAGCCGCGGCCCGCTGGGCCTGCTGGCGCCCGGCCTCTTCGCCCATGACGAGGATCATCGCGGTGAAGGGCGTGAGCCGATGCAGCGTGGCCTCGGGCGTGCTCGTGATCCGCGCGACGAGCGCGGCCCAGAGATCCGGCCCGAGGATCGGCTCGAGATCTTCGCCGGGCGGCAACATCATCGCGGCTGCGACGCCCGACATGTCGGCGTGCACGAGGTCCATCTCGGCGATCACGAGGCGCGCCTGATCGAGCGTGTCGACGTGCGCCTCGGGGAGGGCTTCCTCGAGCGTAATCCCGAAGTGGTACGTGCCCAGCAAGTGACTGATCGCCCCGTTCGGAGCGCGAACTTGCCAGAGGTTCAGCGCCTGCGGCGCGATCTCGTCGCTGGCGCTCGCCTGGCTGGCCGTCGGCGGGAGCGTCGGAGCAGGCGCGGGAGCCGCCGTCGCGCAGCCCGTGAGCAGTGTGAGCCACGTCGTGAGCGCCAAGGGTGCGCGCATGCTCAACATCCGTCGTAGACGTAGCCGCTCGATCCCATCGGCACGAGGTTCACGTCGCGCAGCACGATCGAGCTCGACGGGTACGCCGCGCAGCCGGCGGTGAAGTCGGCGCGTCGGTACTCGATCATCAGCACGCGATCGTACGCGCCCAGATAGACGTCGCACTCCATGTAGCGGTTGCACTCCTCGGCGACGACGAAGTCCGTGCCCATCTCCGCGCGGCGCCCCACGAGCTCGGACGAGTTCTTCTGCGCGATCGCGAGCCCCGCCGCGTGCGCGCGATCGGCGAAGAGCCGGATCATCGCGACGTTGTCGTCCTCGGTGAGCAGACCGGTCGAGCGCGAGTACGAGTCGAGGTTGTCGATCTCCACTGCATCGAACCCGTCCGCAGCGCACTGATCGATCCACGGGCCGATCATCGCGATCACCTCCGCGCGCTTGGCGGCGGTGCTCGTGTCGATCAGCGTCTCGTTCCAGTCGGTGTCGATCACCGGATCGCCGGCGGCGTTGCGCAGGATCGCCGTCGGGTGCGCGCTCATCCACATCGCATCCTCGCCCGGCTGGATCTGGAAGCCGTTCACGTAACAGATGTCGTAGAGACCACTCGCGGGTGGATCCATGCGATCGCGCGAGACGATCGTGACGCCGGTCGGCGGCGTGTACGCGCCGCCCAGTTGGTAGTCGAGACCGCCGTTCGCGGGCGGCAGCGCGATGGCGCCCGCGTCGGGCAGCGGCGCCGGTTCTTCGACGTGGCCATCGAGCGGCGACCACGCATCGAGCGGCGGCCCCACATCGTGCGCGTCGCTGGTCGAGACCGGATCGCCGAGCTCGCGAGCGTCGGAGGATGCATCGGTTGCCGCGGGCGAGGTCGAGCAGGCGACGAGCGAGAGCGAGAGCGAGAGCGAGAGCGAGAGCGAGAGCGAGAGCGAGAGCGAGAGGGCGCGCATCATCTGCGATGGTACCCTCATCCGCGGCGCGCGAGCTTGGCCCAGCGCGCAGGGACGATCCGCTCCTCGAGCAGGTCGTGGAGTGCCTGCGCGAGCTCCTCGTCCACGGTCTCTTCGCGGATCTCGGCGACACGCGCTCGTCGAGTCGGGTCCGACGGGAGCAACGCGGCGGCTGCACCGAGCCGCGCCGTCGCGGGCGCATCCGGATCAGCGAGGACGCGTTCGAGCGCCTCCGGAGGAGCATTGGCGCGATAGGCGTCGCGCGACAGCAACCCTCGGGCTCGCTCGATCCATTCGCGCACGTCGCCGTCGCTCGCGAGCGCGTTGGGGATCTCGGCGCGCGTCTTCGCCGCGTGCTCGGCGCGTGCGACCGCGACCGCTTCGCCGAGCGCCGCCGCATCCGACGTCACGAGCGCGACGCGCACGCCGTCACGCGTGACGAGCACGAGCGCGTCGCCTTCGCTGATCGTGCCGTGCACGTCACGCCACCGCGTCAGCACGGGGCGCGTCCAACCATTCCAGCGAACGCCCTCGTTGCCGATCGTGATGTGGCCCCAAGACATCCGGAGCGCCAGGGCGCGATCGATGGCGCGGCTCGTCACCGAGACGCCGACGCCGATCGCGCCGACGACGGCGGCGAACCCGAAGAGCGCCGCGGCCCACTGGGGTGCCGCGACGGCTCGTCTCGCCCACTCCACCGCGAGCCCGGCTGCGATGGGCAAGCCCACGACGAGCGCGAGGCCGACCGGGACGAGGACGCCGAGCGCGAGCAGTCGCAGCCCCCACACGCGACGTCGCTGTACGAACAGTCGCGCCGCCATGCGTGCTCAGAGACCGGGGACGACCTGATCCGTCGGCACGAGGATCCGCGCTTGGTGCGGCGTGACCGTCACGTCGAGCGTTCCGCCGCTCGACACCGTGAACGTATCGCTCCCGAGCACGTCGACCAGCGTCGCGCCTGCAGGCGCGGCCACCGTCATCGTCGTCGTGCCGTCGGTCGTGTGCGCGTCGTGCCGGCTCTGCGAGTTGATCACGACGAGCGCGTAGTCGCCCGCCGCCGTCGCGCGCTCGAACGCGATCACGCCCGCGTCCATCTCGCCACCGATGTGATCCGTCGTCCAGCGCACCGTGAAGCTGCCGTGCGAGAGCGCGCGGTAGTGGTGGCGGATCGACGTGAGCCGCTGGATCCACTGGAACGTCGCGCCGTCGGTGCGATAGCCCGACCACCAGAGCGGCTCGCGGTTCATCGGATCGTTGCCGCCCGCGAACTCCTGTTCCGTCCCGTAATACAGGCACGGAATCCCGTCCTCGGTCATCAGGTACGCGAGCGCCGCGTGCAGCGCGCCCACGTCGGGCTGGTCGTAGAGGAAGCGCGGCACGTCGTGGTTGTCGATGAAGTTCACGAGCGCGTCGTGCGGCGCGACGCCGATGCCGCCGTCCTGCGCGACCGTGTTGAAGTTCGTCCCTCGCTGCGCGTAGAGCGACTCGATCGCACGCGTCGGACCTTCCATCTGGAAGATGTCGCGGAAGACCTGGAACTTCTGCGAGAAGTAGAAGACCGAGTCCATCATCCCGGGCGACGTGTAGTGACCGATGAGCGCGTCGTCGCCGTCGAAGGCCTCGCCGAACATGAAGAAGTTCGTCTTGCCCTCGGCCGCGAGACGCCGGCGCACCTCGGGCGCGAAGAAATTCCAGAAGTCGTCGCCGACGTGCTTGAGCGTGTCGATGCGCAGACCGTCGATGTCCGTCTCTTCGATCCAGTGCACGTACGCGTCCACCATCGCCTGCTGGACGCGCGGGTCTTCGGTCGCGAGATCCTTCAGGCCGCCCGGGAAGTCTCCGAACAGGACCTGCTCGCGGATGTCGTAGTCGGTGATGCGCCCGCGGCGGTGATAGGCCGTCGGGTCTGCGAAGATGGCGGGATTCGGCAGCACGCGGAAGATGTCCGGCATGTCGAAGAAACGAATCGGCGCGGGGCCGCTCTCGCCGAGCGACGTGTAGCCCTGGATGCCGCGCGGATCGTAGTCGGGGTCGTACTCGCTCGTCCGCGTGATGGGCGAGCGCGTGCCGGAGCCGATCACCTGATCGTCGGGCTGACCGTTCCCGTTGATGTCGTAATAGAAGACCTGCCCCATGTGGTTCGTGACGATGTCGAGGATCACGAGCATGTTGCGGCGATGCGCTTCGTTCACGAACGCGCGCAGCGAGGCGAGGTCGCCGAAGTGCGGGTTGAGCCGCTCGAGATCGATCGCCCAGTAGCCGTGATAGCCGTCGACGCCGGCGTCGGTGTCGACGTTGAGGACGATGGGCGAGATCCAGAGCGCGGTGACGCCGAGCGACTGCACGTAGTCGAGGCGATCGATCGCGCCCTGCCAGTCGCCGCCCTGGTAGCGCGCGAGCGCGCCGGGCTCGACGCGGAAGTCGGTCGCCGCATCGCCGTTCGCAAAGCGGTCGGTGAGCATCTGGTAGATGACCTGATCGCGCCAGTCGTTCGGCTGGCCGTCGCTGGCGACGTGCGTCGCGAGATGCTCGGGTGGCAGCGAGCTCTGCACGCAGCCGGGCATGCCCGACGCGAGCAGCGCGGCGACGAGAGAGAGCAGAACGAGCGCGGACCGGCGCGACATGGAGGTTCTTTGTACCGCGGATCGCGAGGTCGTGGCTCTCTCGTGCACACGAGCAGGGCTCGGGCAGCGACGCTCACATTCCGCGCTCGAATGGTCTAGCCTTCCACGCGGGATGATCGTCGTGGCTCGAGGCCCCGGTCGAGCGCGGCTCGGCGTGCTGGCTTGGGCGTGGCTCGCGGCATGCGGGCCCGCGGCGCCGACGTCGGTGAGCCTCGACGTGGACGCCGACACGGAAGACCACGCGGTGCTCTCGGTTCGGCTTCTCGGCGAGGGCCACGCGACGCGCGCGGACGGCCGCATCGACGTCTGGATCGACACGGTCGGTGCACCGCACGCGTCCTCGCGATGCCATCTCGTCGCGGACGTCACCGCGGCGCAGTTTCGGGGCGAGCGCGCCGATCTCGTGGTTCCGTTCCCGCCGGGATGCGACGCGACCGTTCCCGGTCGTGCTCCGCCCTATCGCGTCTACGCGACGTTCACCATGCGTGACGGCGCGGTGGCCGTCGGCGAGGGCAATTGCACCGAGCGGGTGCGCGACCGCATCACGCATCGCGAGCCAACGCCGGTCGCCGCGGCACTGACGACCGCGTCGTGCGACAGCCCCGTCGCCGAAGAGTGCGTGGAATGGACCGTCCCTGCCGATCAGCTCGCCGATCGCCGGGCGCTACTGTGTCCGGGCGCGAGCGGGTGGTCGCTCGCGCCGTGCCGCCGTGAAGGCGCGGTCGCCCACTGCACCACTCCCACCGACGACACGTTCTTCTACGGCCTCGCCGACGGCGTGCATCAACAGTGCGTGAGTAGTGGCGGACGTTTCGAGACGCTGCCGTAGGCCGTCGCTGCGTCCGCCGGCTTGGCCTCGCCGTCCGGCGCGACTACGCTGACCCGACGAGCGTGCGAGCGACACGGAACAGCACGGTCGTCCCGTTCGCACTGCCGCTCGTCGTCGGGGCATGCTGCTTCTCGACGAGCGCGCCTTCCGTGCCGGTGCTCGACGAGCGCGCCGACGTGCTCGTCGTCCATGCGTATGGCGAGATCGACGCGATCGATGTCGAGACGAGTCGGCGCGCCCTCTTCACGCCTTCGGCGCAGCTCACGACGACGCTCCAGACGGCGGCCGACGTCGTCGCCTTCGCATGGTGGTCGCCCTCGCGCGATCGACTCGTGATCCGCACGCAGCACGCGCTGCGGACGGTTGCGCCCGACGGATCGATCGAGACGTTGCGCGACGGGCTGCCCGAGCCGCTCGGAGACTGCACTTGGCTCGATGCGACGTCGCAGGTCGCGTGTGCCGAGCGCGGGGACTTCGGACCAGACAACCTCGCGCGCGTTCTGATCGAGGGCGCGACGCCGGTCGAACATGCCTGGCAGAGCCGCATTCGGGGCACGATGCGCGTGCTGCCCGACGCGAGCGGCGTCGTCTTCGCCGATCACTGCACGCCCGACGGCACGGACAGCGAGTGCGTCTTCTTCGCCGCGCTCGACGGCTCGGGCCGACGCGGGCTGACCCACGCGGCCGGAGAAGTGTGCGTGATCGCGCCGTCGGACGACGGACGCCACGTCGCGCTCGCCTACGGTGCCGAAGGCTCGGCGTGCAGCCGGATCGCGACGGTGGATGTCGCGGACGGGGCGACGCGCGAGGTCTACGCGCTCGGACGTCCAGAAGACGTTTCGGAACGAGTCGGAGCGCGCTTCGTCGCGATGGCGCGCGACGCGAGCCGCATCGCGCTGCTCTCGGACGAACGGCTCGGCTGCCACGGCTCCTACGTCACCGTCTGCAACCTGACGCCCACGACGTTGCGCGCCGACGGATCCGATGTCGCGCGCCCGACGGGCGAGCCGATGATGGACGGCTTGCTCGTCTGGCGCCGATAGGATCGATCAGCGTGCAGCGCGTTCTGACGCGCCCATGCACCCTCCGACTCAGACCTCGACGTCGAGCTCCAACGTGATCTCCAGCTGGAGGACCTTGGAGATCGGGCAGCCCGCTTTGGCCGCCGAGGCCGCCTCCTCGATCTTCTGCCGGTCCGCTCCTCTCGCTTTCACGATCGTTCGAAGCGCGCTCCGCGTCAGGATCTTGTTCTCGAACGTGATCGTGCTCGTCGTCTCCACCGTCTGCGGCGTGATGCTCCGCTCTCCCAGCTGTGCCGAGAGCGCCATGCTGAAACAGCTCGCGTGGGCAGCGGCAATCAGCTCTTCGGGGTTGGTGCCGGGGGCGTCCTCGAACCGCGTCCGAAACGAGTACGTCTGATTCTGGATGGCGCCGCTGCCGGTGCCGAAAGAGCCGGTGCCCTCCTTGATGGTTCCGTTCCAAATCGCTTTTGCAGTTCGCTTCATGTCGTCTCCGTCGGAATGTGGTCGTCGAGGCCAGCTCGAGGACGACATTGTTAGCGCGTAGCGCGCTGCGGTCGTGGCGAAGCGATACGGCTCCGTTTCGAAGGATCGGGTTTCTTTGCGGTCGCGCCTTCTCTCCAGGCCTTCGGCGTCAGCCCGTGCTCTTTCGAGAAGACCTCGATGAAGTGGCTCGTGTCGCCGTAGCCCACTTCATAGGCGATGCCCTTCACGCCGGAGCTGGTCTCACCGAGCAACCGCCGGGCTTCGGCCATCCGGCGCGCCGTCAGCCATTCTCCCGCGGAGCGCCCCGTCTGCTTCTTCAGCAACGTCGTGAGGTAGGCACTGGACAGTCCCGCGGCTCCCGCGAGATCTCGCAGCTTCAGCGGCGATCGAAAATGCTCCTCGATGAATCGGAACACCTTGGCCAGCCGAGGCCGCTGCGTCGTCGCGATGTCGGGAATGTGCGGCTCCACCATGCGTGCGAGGTCGACGAGCATGAGCTCGATGAGCCCCTTGGCGACGCGAACATAGCCGAGCTCTCGCTTCTCGAGCTCTCTCTCGAGACGCTCCAACCACGTCACCCAAGCTCGAGCGTCCTCTGGAGCCAACCGCAGAGGACTGCCGTCGTTCGCGTCTCGAAGAAAGCAGAGCAGAACGACCTCGTCCGGGCAGGACACGAACAGCTCGCGCTCGTCGCGGTCCCCCAACAAGAAGCGCAGCTCGAAGGCCAGGATCCAATGCACGGTGGAATCGAGCCCGTCCGGATCATGCGACTGTCCGGGCGCGATCGCGAACACGTCACCGGGCCCGACGGGCGCTCTCCTCCCTTCGACGACGTGGACGCCGTGGCCGCTCTCGATGAAGACGATCTCCAGAAAACGATGCGCGTGAGGGCCGTGCGCGACCGCGTTCCCTCGACCGACGAGCCGGCGGGCATACACGCGAGGCGGGCCCCCGACCTCGCGAAGGTGCTCTGGCGGAAGGACGTGGGGCAGGACGTCTTCCGTGCGCACCTTGCGCGGTTTCGACAGAGACTTCCGGGTCATCCGTGAAGGGCTTCTATCATGGGGCCGATCGATCAGCGTCGAGGCGCGAACGAGGGGCGTGTCGGATCGAAGAGGAGCGGGTCGACACCGTGCGCAGCGAACGCATCGCGCAGCACGCGCGAGCCGTGCTCGCGGATCCACGCGAGCTCGTCGAGATGGATCGACACGCACCGCTGGAGCATGCGCGGCGGGAGCGCCGCCCCGGACGCGACCGACGGGCCGACGACCGCGCCGACCCGGCCGGCCGCCTCACCCGACGAGCGGCGGCAGCGTCGCAGTTCCAGCGCCCGCGACGAGCAACGGAAGCACCAGCAACGGCAGTGTCACCGCGCCCATCAACGGGAGCAACGTTGGCAACGCGTGACCGGCCCGCGCACGGGTGAGGATGTCCGCTTGTTCATCCTCGCCGGTGCGCGGCCTCTGACGCGCGAACGAGCCGCGTGACCTGCGCGCAGCGGCGCTCGTTCCTCCCGCGGTACAAGCTGCGCGGCATGAGGTCGCTGCTGCTCTCACTCGGCGCGCTGGCGCTCGCCTGCACCGGCGCGCCGCTCGATCCGACCGAGGCCGGCCCGCCGCCCGATGCGGGTCGCCCGTGCGAGCTCGCGGCGCAGCTCGAGCTGCAGGCCATGAACGGTGGCACGTGCGGTGCGCCTCCGATCGTCGTGCTCGCGCTCGCGGCCGACGGGTCCGTCGCGCAGGCGTCGGCGCGCGTTCCGATCGGCGTGACGGTGCCGATGATCCCGTGCACGTCTTCGCCGCCGACGGCGAACGGCGCGTCGTGCACGTGGACGCTCGATGTCGTCTGCAACGGCGCGAGTGGGCAGCGTCTCACGATGACTGGCACGCTCGACGGGAGCGGTGCGGCGTGGACCAGCGATGCCGTCACGATCGATCTCGTCGGCAGCCCGCCGGGACGGCTCGCGTGCGCGGCGAGCGGGCCGGTGGCTCCGCCATGACGGAGGCTGAACCCTCAGCCAAAGCCTTCCGCCCGAAGCGGGAGAGGGCTTTCGGATCGAGGTGTACGTCTCTTCAGCCGATCGTCTCGGCGAAGAGCGCGAGCATCTCGGCCCACGAGCGGCGATGCGTGATCGGGTCGTAGGCGACCGCCGGCGATCCGCTCTGCGCGGCCAGCGGGTTCGCGAAGCCGTGCTTGGCGCCGCCGTACACGTAGAGACGCCAGTCGACGTTGCCTGCGCGCATCTCTTGCTCGAACGCGAGCCGTTGCTCGGCAGGCACGAGCGGATCGTCGGCACCGATGCACGCGAGCACCTTGCCGCGGATGTTCTTGGCGCCTTCGTGGTCGCGCGCCGCGAGCGTCGAATGAAAACCGACGGTCGCCGCGATCTCCGCGCCGCTGCGCGCCAGCTCGAGCGCGAGCTGCCCGCCGAAGCAGTAGCCGATCGCCGCGATCCTCTTCGGATCGACACCGGGCTGCGCCACGAGCTGCGCGAGGCCCGCACGTCCGAGCGCGCGCACGTGATCGAGGTCCGCGCGCAGCGCGCCGAGGCGCTCCATCATCGCCGGCATGCCCGAGAGCACCTCGCCATCACCGAGATAGTCGAGCGCGAACGCGACGTAGCCGAGCTCGGCGAGCTGGTGCGCGCGCTCCTTCACCTGCGGCCCGAGGCCGCTGCCTTCGCCCGCGATGAGCACGCCCTTGCTCCCGCCCGCGTCGGGCCGCGCGAGATAGCCGACGTGCGTTTTTCCCGCGACCACGTAGGAGATCGATTCGGTCTTCATGCGGCGAGCCTGTCTCGGATGGCGAGCGAGGGCTTCTCGATCAAGATGTGCATCACGTAGCCCATCGCGAACGAGAGCACGGCGGTCAGCACGATGCCGATCATCCAGATCGCGGGTCCCGGCATCGCCATCGCCCGCGCGATCGCCATCACCGGCCGCACGGCGCCGACGAGAATCGGCAGGTGCACCAGATAGACGCCGTAGCCGACCGTCGCGAGCCGGCGCCACAGCGGCCGCGAGAGAAATCGCGTGACCGGTCCTTCGCCATGCAGGAGCACGGGCACGATCGCCAGATAGAAGAGGCTCGTGAGCGTTCCCCAGCGGAACAGATGCACGACGAGCTCCGCATCCGCGCCGAAGACCTGCGGGTCCATGAGGATCCACGCGCAGCCGATCGCCGGCACGAGCAGAGCCGCGCGATGCCCGGGATCCTTCAGCCACGCGGCGAGCCGATCCCGGTAGCGCATCTCGACGACGGCGAGCAGCACGCCGGCGACGATCGTGTCGTAGCGCGTGATGGTGCGGAAATAGAGCGCATCCTCGAGCTCGTGCAGATCCCACGCGGGCTGGCTCGCGTAGATGCCCACCCGCACGAAGAGCGCCGAGAGCACGAGCAGCGATAGAAAGACGATGCGCCCGCGATCCGTCGGCAACCAGCGCAGCACGACGAAGAGCAGTGGCACCACGAGATAGAACTGCTCCTCGAGGCTCAGCGACCATCCCCACGGCATCACCAGCTGCGTGCGGTGCATGACGCCCACGTTCGCGAGATAGAGGTACTCGTAGACGACGTTCGCGCGCTGCAGGTCGGTCGTCTCGCCGAACACGAGCAATACCGTCAGCACGATGTAGTAGGCGGGGAACGTGCGGAACACGCGCCGCAGATAGAAGCGACGCAGGTTCTGCGTGCCCGACACGTCGACGGATCGTAGCAGGATCGATCCGATCAAGAAGCCACTCAGCACGAAGAAGCCGTCCATGCCGAAGAAGAGCGCGTGCGAGCGCTCCGTGAGCCAACGCGGAAGATCGATCCGCATGAACGCCATCTCGCCCGTCACGTGGAGCTGGATGACGCTGAGGATCGCGACGACACGCAGGCCGTGCAGCGCGGGATAGCGATCGTCGAGCAGCTCGAGGCCGAAGAAGCCAGGACGAGTCCGGCCCTCGGTCACGCGGCCAGCCACTCACGCAGGCGAAGCGCGGGCTTCTCGACGAAGACGTGCAGCACGTAGCCGATGGCGAACGACAGGGCCGTGACGACGCCGAACACGAGCGCCCAGCCGAACGCGAGCGAGGTGCCGCGCTCCTGCAGATGCAGCAGGATCGGCATGCCGATCCGATTCATGACCGGGATGTGCACGAGATAGACGCCGTAGCCGACGGTCGCGAGCGCGCGCCAGAACGGTTGCGAGAGGAAGCGGACGATCCAGCCGTCTCCGTGGAGCGCCATCGGCACGATCAGCAGGTACATGATGCTGGTCACCAGGCCCCACGTGAACAGATGCACGTGCTGTTCGTGCTCGTCGCCGAAGAGATCGGGGCGCAGCAGAAGCCAGGCGCATCCGAGCGCGGGCACGACGAGCAGCGCGCGGTGCGACGGCAGCTCGAGCCACTTCGCGATGCGCTGTCCCCAGCGAGCCTCGAGCAGCGCGAGCAAGATCCCTGCGACGATCGTGTCGTAGCGCGTCGCCGTGCGGAAATAGAGCGCGTCGTAGAGACCGTTGTCCGTGAACGGCTGCTCCCACGCGTACACGCCGAGGCGCACCACCGTGCACGAGAGCGTGAGCAGCGCGAGGAACACGACGCGCGCGCGATCGGTCGGCAGCCAGCGCAGCACGACGAAGAGAAGCGGCACCGCGAGATAGAACTGTTCTTCGAGGCTGAGCGACCAGCCCCAGAACATGAGGATCTTGTCGGGTCGCAGCGGCGCGAAGTTGGTGAGGTACGTGTACTCGTAGATCAGATGCATCCGCTGCGCGCTCGTCTGGTGCGCGGTGATCGCGAGCAAGGTGAGCACGAGCCAATACGACGGGAACGTGCGGAACACGCGGCGCAGATAGAAGCGCCGGATGTTCTGCGAGCCGCTCGTGTCGATCGAGCGCAAGAGAATCGAGCCGATCAGGAAGCCGCTGAGCACGAAGAAGCAGTCCATCCCGAAGAAGATCGAGAGCGAGAGCTCTTCGGCCGTCGAGTCGAGCGTGACCTGCGGGTACGTCCCGATGATCCAGGTCACGTGGTACTGGATGACGCTCAGGATCGCGATGACGCGAATCCCATGCAGGGCGGGATAGCGATTGTCGAGCAGCTCGAGGCCGAAGAAGCCCGGGCGCGCGTGGACGGGCGACGACGGCGCGGCGGAGGCGGGAGCGGCCTGCTCCCGAACGGGTAGGGCGGTGGCGTCGGACGTCATCGCGGCACGCGAGTATGCGGGAAGAGCGCCTCTTCTTGGTAGCATCCACTGGTGCGCCGAGAACTGATCGCAGCGTTCGCCCCTGGGCCGAACTTGCGTCGTTTGTTCTCGCGGCCGGCCGGCGCGGGTGATCAGCACCTCGCGCCGCTCGACGGCATGCGGGCCATCGCGTTGCTCTGGGTGATCTCGTGTCACACGGGCTGGTTCGCGTGGGGCTCGCTGCCGCCGTTTCGCTATCGCAACCTGCTGCACGCGCCGTGGATGCTCCCGTTCTGGCGCGGAGACTTCGCGGTCGAGGTCTTCTTCGTGATGTCGGCGTTCCTGATCGCGGGGATCATCACGGACGAGCGGACGAGGACGGGCACGTTCCGCGTCGGAACGTTCTACGCGCGACGCCTGATCCGGCTCTGGCCCACGCTGGCGCTCGCGGCGCTCTTCGACGCCGAGGTCGGCCTCTCGAACGTCGACGTGTCGTTCCTGCCGAACTTGCTCTACTTCAACAACCTCCTTCCGGTCGCGACCGTTCGCATGGGCTGGACGTGGTCGCTCGCGATCGAAGAACAGTTCTACCTCGTCGTGCCGTGGCTCCTGAGCGCTCTGCGCGCGATCGACACGCGCGTGCGCGTCTGGCGCGAGCGCTTCGATCCGGTGATCGCCGGCTTGATCGTCGTGCTCCTCTTGCAGATCACCATCGCGGCGTGCGTCGTCGTGGCGTTCGATCTGCACGCGCACGACACGGAGATCGCCGCCGATCGCAGCGTCGCCTCCGGGCGGCTCGGCTACGACCTGCTCTACTCGAAGCCGTGGATGCGATTCGGGCCGCTGCTCGTCGGCGTCGGATGCTCCCACCTCTATCGCAAGCCGGGGCTCATGGCGCGCCTCGGCGCGAGCGGCGCGGGCGGCGGCATCGTGCTCGTGATCGCGACGGTGCTCGCGATGCTCAGCACGCACTGGCCTCTCTTCTCCGACGCGCCGCGCTGGGCCGAGGTGCTCTACATGGCCTCGTTCCGGGCCGTCTTCGGTCTCGCCGTCGGGTACGGGATGCTCTTCGTGCTGACGAAGCATCGCCTCGGCGCCGCGATCGGACGCTTCCTCGGGCTCCCGCTCTTCTTCCCGCTCGCGCAGCTCGCGTACTGCGCGTACCTGGTGAACCCGGTCATCGCGCTGCGCTCGCATCTCTGGCTGGCGCCCGACGTCCGTTGGCTTCCGCTGCCGCGTGCCTATCTCACGCTCGCGGGGTTCGATCTGCTCGGCACGTTCTCGGCGGCGCTCGTGCTGAGCCTGTTGATCGAGCGCCCGTCGATGGAGCTGCGGAAGGTGCTCGTCCCGAGCCGTTGAGGGTTCCCACGCTGGGCGGCGTGAGGCACCATCCGCGGACTGGAGGCTCCTGCACCATGCCGAATCCCGATCCGCCCGTTCCCCAGATCGCCGAGATGTTCCCCGGAGCCGGCGAGCTCCGCGCGACGTTCAAGACGTCGATGGGCGACATCACGGTCAAGCTCTTCGAGGCGGATGCGCCGCGCACGGTCGCGAACTTCGTCGCGCTCGCGACGGGCAAGGCCGCCTGGACGGACCCGCAGTCGGGCGAGAAGGTCACGCGCCCGCTCTACTCGGGCACGATCTTCCACCGCGTGATCCCCGAGTTCATGATCCAGGGTGGCGATCCGACGGGCACGGGCCGCGGCGGCCCGGGCTGGAAGTTCGGCGACGAGATCGCGAAGAACCTCCGTCACGATCGTCCCGGCGTGCTCTCGATGGCGAACGCGGGGCCGAACACGAACGGCTCGCAGTTCTTCCTCTGCGAAGTGCCCACGCCGTGGCTCGACGGCAAGCACGCGGTCTTCGGTCACGTCATCCAGAACGTCGAGCTCGTCTCGAAGATCACGCACGTGCCGACGGGCCCCGGCGACAAGCCGAAGACGCCCATCACGCTCCACGAGATCGCGATCACTCGTGCCTGAGTCCGCCGTCCCGCAGAAGCTCCCGAAGGTCCGCGACCACATGGACACCGAGGTCCATTGCGTCGCTCCGGGCACGCCGATTCTCGATGCCGTGGACTTCCTGCTCGCGCATCACGTCACCGGCGCGCCCGTCGTGGACACGCTCGGGCACTTGGTCGGCATGCTCAGCGAGCGCGATTGCTTGCGGCTGCTCGCCAAGGGCGTCGACGAGGATCTGCGGAACCGAACGGTGTCGGAGTTCATGATCTCCGAGGTCGTGAGCGTCCCGCCGGACATGGACATCTACTGGGTCGCGGGGATCTTCCTCGGCAGCACCGTGCGGCGTCTTCCGGTCGTGGAAGACGGCAAGCTCGTCGGTGCGATCACGCGCTTCGACATCCTGCGCGTGATCCAGAAGGCCTATCCGCACTGATCTCTCGGGGGCGCTGGGCGCGCCCCTCGATGCACCGGCAGAGCCGGATGCATCTCACCCCCAGCTCCGACTCGCTTCGCTCGCGAGGGACACAGCTCGTCCCTCGCGTGCGCGTTCTCGGCCCCGGCACCAGCGACTCCGTCAGGGGCCGCTAGGCTCGGGGCTGCTGCCCGGGCCCGGTGCGCCCGCCGCGATCCAGAGGCGGATCGTCTCGATCTGATCGGCGCGCAGGCCGATGCCCGTGATCGTGTCCGATCCCATCGGCATCACCTCGCCGAACGTGATCGCGCCGTGCGCGGTGAGCGGGCACGTCGAGACCGGATAGGCGCCACTGCCGTTCGGCACCAGGCCGTCGTGATCCCAGCCGGCCGCGGGCGTGAAGTCGATCTGCGTGCCCATGTGGGGCCCGGCGATCTTCAGATAGAGCCAGCTCTGGCTCGGATCGCCCGGCGTCAGGAGCGGCATCGGGCCGTACTCGCACGCGGGCTGCTCGAGATCGGCGACGAGCGTGCCGCCCGTGATCGACGTGTGGAGATTCAGGTGTGCGGAGCCCGCGCCTGCCCCGCCGTGGCACGAGCTGAACGTGCACGAGTGGTCGAAGATCGCGGTGACGTTCGCGTACGTGCCCGGGAGCGGCTGCACCGTTGCGTCGTCTCCCGACGTCGTTGGTCCGCACGAAGCGAGCGACACGAGGGATGCGACCAAGAGAAAGCGTGAGCGCACGGTCTCGCAACGATACGGCATCGTGCTGCGTCCGGCACGCACGAGCGTCACGTCTGGATCTGTGCCGGAGCGGTCCGCGAAGCGGACCCGACGCAAGTGCGTCGGCCCGGCTCGCTGGGCACTCCTGCAGAGATCACTTCCGCGCTCGCGGGCGGGGCGGGACGCGGGCGCGCGCGAGCGCGACGAACTCTTCGAGCGAGGGAAGCACCGTCTTGTCGCCGGTCGCGCTCGACTTGGCCGCGCCGCGCGCTCGAGAGGACGCGATCAACGCCTTGGCCCGCTCGTCGTCGGGCTGGATGCGCAGCACGCCCTCGGCACATCGCCGCGCGCCCTGCGCGAAGCCCGCGCCCGCGTAGAGCTCGCCGAGCTCGAGGAAGCTCGCGCACTCGTTGCCGTCGGTCGGCCCCTCGCCCACGAACGCCGTGAGGAAGCGGTCGAGCTCGAAGTCGAAGCGTCCGGTCTCTCGGGCGAGCGCGACGATGTCGAAGCACGCGCGCCGATACCGCTGATCGTCGGTAGGGACCTCGAGCAGCATCGCGAGCGCTTCGACCGGACGCTTCAGCGAGCGCAGGCACGAGCCGGCCTGGTACTTCAGCTCGAGCTCGACGAACCAGCCGAGCGCGCGCTCGAACTGGCCCGCTTCCCACGCGACGCGGGCGGCCGCGCCTTTGCGGTTGGTCGCGAGGAACTGTTTGATCGTCTCCTCGATCGCCGCTCCGTCGGCGGCGTGCCATCCGGCCTCGGCCTTGTAGCGCTCGGGCGGCGGCGACGTGGCGGCTTTCGTCGGCGGAGCGACGGGCGCGATCGATGGTGAGGGAGTGGGCGCGCGCACGACCGACGGGGAAGGGGCGATCGAAGGCGAGGGTGCGGGCGCGCGCGGAGGCGCGACGGATGGCACGGGCGCGCGCACGACGAACGACGAGCCCGAGCGACGCGCATCGGACGGTGCCGCGCTGGTCGTGGCGGGACGCGCGCTCGGCCGCGGCGCCTCGGTGGGCCCGCTCAGCACGGAGCGCAGCACCGCGCTCGGGAACGCCGCGCCGCCTCCGATCGCATCGGTCACGAGCTTGGCGTAGTCGTCCCGCCCGCCCTCGCGGAGCAGGCTCGCGCCGAGCTGCGCCCGCGATTTCTGTTCCGCGTCGAGATCGGGACCGATCATCGCGATGCCCGTGAACAAGACGATCGCGGCATCGAGCGGTCGCAGTGCGAGTGTCAGCACGCGCGCTGCTTCTTGATGCGCGCCGGCCGCGACGTACTCGCGCGCGGCGCCGTCCGCATCGCCCTCGGCCTCCAGGGCCTGTCCGCGCTCGAGGCTCACGTCTCGTCTCCGATCATCTGGCGGAGCGCCGCGGGATCGTTCGCGGCCGAGAGAGCCTCGTGTCGTTGCACGCGCCGGTCCTCGACCAGCCGCGCGAGCGAGCCTTCGAGGCTGCACATGCCGCGCTGCGATTCGGCACCGCTGCGCAGCATGCCCTCGATCATGTGCACCTTCTTCTCGCGGATCAGGTTCGCGACCGCGATGGAGCGCAGGAGCACCTCGCACGCCGCGACACGCCCGCCGCCGATCGTGCGGCACATGCGCTGACAGACGACGCCGCGCAGCAACGTCGCGAGCACCTCGCGGATCTGGTCTTCGCGATCGTCGGGGCATGCGGCGAGCAAGCGCTCGACCGACTGCGGCGCCGAGCGCGTGTGCAGCGTCGCGAAGACCAGCACGCCGGCCTCGGCGGCGGCCAGCGCGAGCGAGATGGTCTCGAAGTCGCGCAGCTCTCCGACGACGATGACGTCGGGAGCCTCGCGCAGCGCCGAGCGCAGCGCCGAAGCGAACGAGTCGGTGTGCAGCCCCACCTGTCGCTGGGTCACGAGCGCGCGCTTCTGCGGATGCACGAACTCGATCGGATCCTCGATCGTCAGGATGTGCCGCGCGCTCGACTCGTTGATGCGATCGACGATGGCGGCGAGCGTCGTCGTCTTGCCGCTCCCGGTCGGCCCGGTGATGAGCACGAGCCCGTTCGCGTGGCGCGTCAGCCCGTCGATCGAGGTCGGCAGATCGAGCGACTCGAGCGAGACGATGCCGGGCGGGATCACGCGGAAGACGGCCGAAGGCCCGTCCGACTGCATGCAGATGCTCCCACGGAAGCGGGCCGTTCCCGGGATCTCGTAAGCGAAGTCGAGATTCGTCGCGCGCGCGAGGTGCTCGCGCTGCGCGTCGCTCAGGATCTCGTCGAGCATCGCCGAGAGCTGGTGCATGCCGAGCGCACGGAACGGCAGCGGCACCAAGACGCCGTCGTGGCGGACGCGCGGAATCTTGCCTGCGTGCAGATGCAGATCGCTCGCGCGCTGATCGGCGGCGATCCGCAGGAGCGTGTCCATGCGTGCGCTGCTCGTCGTCACGTTCGGTCCTTGAGCGGCGGCATGCCGGTCGCCGACGCACGCGCCGCGCTCGTGGGCGGTGCGATGCTGCCGCCGATCGCCGAGCGGTCCGGGCGCAGGCCCGTGCCCGACTCGCCCGCGCGACGCACCGGCTCGCTCGTTCCGCCGCGGAACGCGTCGAGCATCTTTCCGAACGAGACCTTCTCGACCGACTTGAGCAGCGCCTCGTCCGGATCGACGGTCCCTGCGCGCACCAGCTCTTCGAGGACGCCGTCCATGAGCTGATTGCCCGCCGAACGGTGCGTGATCATCGCGGACGGGATCTGGAAGGCCTTGTCGGCGCGGATCAGGTTCGCGATGGCGTCGTCGTTGATCATCACCTCGCACGCCATCTGCCGCTTCGTCGGGTCGTCTTTGCGATGCAGCAGCTGCTGACAGCAGACCGCGCGCAACGACTCGGCGAGCATGCCGCGCACGAGGCGCTGTCGTTTCGCCGGCACCGCATGCACGAGCCGATCGATCGCGGCGGGCGCGCTCGTCGTGTGCACGGTCGCGAAGACGAGATGGCCCGTCTCTGCCGCGTTGACCGCGATCTCGATCGTCTCCTGATCGCGCAGCTCGCCGACGAGGATGACGTCCGGATCCTGGCGCAGGCTGCTGCGCAGCGCGTCGGCGAACGAGGGTGCGTGGTTGCCGATCTCGCGCTGGTTGACGATGGACTCCTTCGAGCGATGCACGACCTCGATCGGATCTTCGATCGTCACGATGTGCCGGCCGTGGTGCTTGTTGATGTGCCCGATGAGCGCCGCGAGCGTCGTCGACTTGCCCGACCCGGTCGGGCCGCCGACGAGCACGAGGCCGTTCGCGAAGTCGGCGAACGTGTGCACGATCGCCGGCACGCCGAGCGCATCGAGCGCGGGGATGCGCTGATCGATGCGTCGGAACACCGCCGCGAGCCCGCCTGCCTCGCGGAACACGTTCACGCGGAACCGCATGTCGAAGCCGGGGACGTCGTACGAGAGATCGATGTCGCGCTTGGTCTCGAGCGCCGCGCGGTACTCGGGCTTGAGCAGCGGAAGCAGCATGCCGTCGACCTCGCGCGCCGTGAGCGCGGTCTTGGCGATGGGCGAGACGTCTCCGTGCTTCTTCTGGTAGGGAGGCCGGCCGGCCGCGACGAGCACGTCGTCCGCCCCGCCACGTGCGGCCGTCACCAGCAGGCGATCGCGCAGACCGACGGCGGC
>CAYSCF010000037.1:0-35378 GCA_964429305.1 uncultured Sandaracinaceae bacterium
TGCTGCCCGGCGCCCCTTCGATGCTCTCGACGTAGCGACGCAGCGAGCGCGTCCCGGTGCCCTCGATCGTTCGCTCGACGCGCGCATCCCAGCGCCCGCGCATACGGCTCGGCCGTAGCGTGACGATCGACTCGTCCTTGCGGAGCGCGGGGCCGACCTCGCCTGCGACGGGCGCGGGCACCGGAGCAAGACGCCACTCCGCGCCTTCGCGCTCGGCCCACACGAGCGGTCGATACGCGAGCGCCGCGCGCGATCGGCCTTTGTAGCCGAACGAAACGGTCTCGACGGCGAGCGCGTCGTTCGACAGCTCGAGGACGTTGAACGACGGCCACAGGCGAGCCGCGTCTTTCACCGCCGTCGCGGTCCAGCGCTGCGCGGTGCCCGCCGAGCCGGCCGACGCGAGCAGCACATCGCCGTCTCCTTCGCGCACGCGCTCGAGCTTGCGGGCCGTCGCCACGTGCTTGTGACCATGCAGCACCAGCACGGCGCGCCCCATCGCGTGCAGCATCGAGAGCGCCGAGCCGGAGCCGAGCGCGGTCATCGTGAGCTCCTCGCGATCGGCGTGCGCGACGAGCACCGGCAGGATGCGGTGCAGGGCGAGGTGCGCGAGCGGCGGCAGGTTGTGCGTCTCGATCGGCCCGAGATCCGTCAGCGGCGTGGGCACGAGATGGTGGTGCAGCACGAACACGAGCGGCATCGCGGGATCGGTGCCGTCGATCTCGGACGCGAGCTGCAGCAGATCCTCGCGCCGCACGATGCCCCCCGCGCTGAGGTAGCCCGTCGGCAGGAACGTCGAGTCGTACGCCGCGAGCACGAACGGCTGCCCGTGATGCGCGTGCGGCACGAGGCGCGCGAGGAACGGCGTCTCGCATCCGTGCACGAAGACGTGCGGTGGGAGCACCTCGCGCAGCGCCGTGAAGATCTCGCCGCGATGCGGCCCGAACAGGCCGATGCGCCGTCGATCGTGGTTGCCTGGAACGAGCAGCGTCGGCGTCGGCCGGCCGAGCGCGTGATCGATGCAGCGGAGCAGCGCCTGCATCTCGGCGGCGGCGCGCCCGGGATCGATCCCGGCGGTGTCGAAGAGATCACCGGAGACGACGACGAGATCGATCGCGCGGCCGCGCCGTGTCCGCTCGCGCTCGATGGCGAAGAGCAGCGAGCCGAGGATCGCATCGGCCTCGGGCGCGCCCGAGAGCAGGTGCAGATCGGAGAGATGCAGGATGACCGAGATCGACGAAGAGAAGCCCGATCCGGTGTCACACGCAAGACACGTGCGTGACGAGCGCGGATCACTGCTGGAGGGGCTCAGTCCTTCGCGAGGTGCGGCGGCTCGCCGAACACGATCAGCGAGTCGCGCGCCATGCTCGGATCGGTGTCGACGTGATCGATGTTGTAGTGCAGCCCGCGGCTCTCGCGCCGCACGCTCGCGCAGCCGATGATCATCTCGGCCACGTCCGCGATGTTGCGCAGCTCGAGCAGATCGAGCGTGACCTGGTGCTTCCAGTAGTACTCGCGGATCTCGTCTTTCAAGAGCGCGACGCGGCGCGCGGCGCGACGCAGGCGGCGATCGCTGCGCACGATGCCGACGTAGTTCCACATGAAGCGGCGCAGCTCGTCCCAGTTCTGCGAGATGACGACGCCTTCGTCGCTCACGACGGCCTCGCCCGAGTCCCAGTCGGGCACGTCGGGGAACACGCTCGTGCGGCTCACCTTCTTGAGCGACTCCGCCGCGCGGGCGCCGTACACGAGGCCTTCGAGCAGCGAGTTCGACGCGAGACGGTTCGCGCCGTGCAGGCCCGAGCACGTGACCTCGCCGACGCCCCACAATCCGGGGATGTTCGTGCGCCCTTCGAGATCGACGACGACGCCGCCGCACATGTAGTGCGCCGCCGGCACGATCGGGATCGGCTGCGCGGTGAGATCGATGCCGAACTTCAGGCACTCGGCGTAGATCGTCGGGAAGCGCTCCTTCAGATACGACGCCGGTCGCGACGACATGTCGAGGTACGCGCAGTCGGCGCCGGTGCGCTTCATCTCGTAGTCGATCGTGCGTGCGACGACGTCGCGCGGCGCGAGATCGCCGAGCGGGTGATGGCGCTTCATGAACGCTTCGCCGTCCGCGAGGCGCAGCACGCCGCCCTCGCCGCGCAGGGCCTCGCTGATGAGGAAGCTCTTGGCCTGCGGGTGGAAGAGGCACGTCGGATGGAACTGGAAGAACTCCATGTTCGAGATCAGCGCGCCCGCGCGATACGCCATCGCGACGCCGTCGCCGGTCGCGACGTCGGGGTTGGTCGTGTAGAGGTAGACCTTGCCGGCGCCGCCCGTGGCGAGCACCGTCGCGCGCGCGGCGAACGCGTGGATCTCCGCCTTCTTCGTGTCGAGCACGTAGGCGCCCGCGACCTGATGCGGCCCGCCGAGCCGGCTCAGCTCGATCAGATCGATCGCCATGTGGTGCTCGTACACCTTGATGTTCCGATGGGTGCGCACCGCTTCCACGAGCACGCGCGAGACTTCGCGCCCGGTCACGTCGCCTGCGTGCACGACACGCCGAGCCGTGTGCGCCGCCTCGCGCGTGAGATCGAGCGGTGGATCGATCGGCCGGCCGTCGATGATCGTCGCCTCGCCCGCATCGGGCGCGCGCGTGCCGGTGAGCGGCTCGTCGTGCCGCGTGTCGAAGCTCGCGCCGAGCTCGATCAGCTTGCGGATGCCGGCCGGGCCGCCCTCGACGACCATCTCGACGGCGTTGCGCTTGTTGAGCCCGTAGCCCGCGTTGAGCGTGTCGCTCGTGTGTGCGGCGAAGCTATCCTTCGGATCGATCACCGCGGCGATGCCGCCCTGCGCCCAGCTCGTGTTCGAGTCGGACAGCGCACGCTTGGTGACGACGGCGACCGCGCCGTGCTCCGCCGCTTCGAGCGCGAGCGTCAGACCTGCGACGCCGCTCCCGAGCACGAGATAGTCGCATTCGATCTTCATCGTGCGGGCACTCTACCAGCGATCTCCGGCCCGGTTGATTGGCCCTACGCTTTCGGCAACGCTGGTCGCGTGCGGATCGTGATCGTGGCCCTGGCGCTCGTGTGCGGTTGCGGCGCGCGCACCGGGCTCGATCTGCCGACGCGCGATGCGAGCGTGCGCGATGCGAGCGTGCGCGATGCGTTCGTGATCGACGCGCACGACGCGGCGCTGGACGCCGGCCCGATCTGCGGGCCCGACGTGACGCTGCTGCCCGCGCACGCCGACGTGCTGCTCGTGCTCGATCGCTCGGGGTCGATGACGCGCGCGCTCGCGAGCGGAGGCGAGACGCGGTGGGACTCGCTGCGCGTGGCGCTCGCGACTTCGTTGCCGGCGTTCGACGCGAACGTGGCCTTCGGCGCCACCATCTTTCCGACACCGAACGCCACGACCACGAACGGAACCGTCTGCGACGTCGGTGCGACGCTCGACGTGCCCATCGCGTTAGGGGCCGCACCGGCGATCCTCGCGGCGATCTCCGCGCATCTGCCTTCCGGTGGAACGCCGACGGCCTCGGCGATCGAGCTCGCCACCTCGGCGCTGGTCAGCCGGCGCCACGTCGGCGTGCCGCAGTCGATCGTGCTCGCGACCGACGGAGGACCCAACTGCGATCCGTCGGGTGCGAGCCAGCCCTGGTACGGTCAGGCGCCCGAGACCTGTGCGGACGAGGGCATCGATCCGCAGACGTGTCTCGACACGCGGCACAGCGTCGATCGCATCGACACCGCGCTCGGCAACGGCATCCCGACCTACGTGATCGCGATGGACGTGACGGAGAGCTATCTCGTGGACGCGCTCGAGCAGATGGCTCGGGCCGGCGGCCGCGCGCGAACGGGCAGCGAGCCCTTCTACGACGTGCGCAATCCAGAAGACCTCACGAACGCGTTCCAGGACATCGCCGCGCGCGTGTCGAGCTGCTCTTTCTTTCCCGACGGGACCGTCTCGAGCGACGCGCCGCAGGTCGAGGTCGACGGCACGCCGATCACGCGCGACGACAGCGGCGGCGACGGCTGGACGATCGGTCCGAGCGGCACGTTCGACCTCTCGGGCAACGCGTGCGCGCTCGCGATGCGGACTGGCGCCGTCGTGCGCGTCGTCGGCGCCTGTCACTGAGGCAAGAGCGCGCGCAGGAGCGGCGCCGTTTCCGACTGCGTCTCGCGCAGCGCGACGCCGAGCGCGCGTAGCTCGGCCCCGCTCCCGCCACGCGAGGCCGACTCGAGACCGCGCGCGACCTCCGCGAGCTGGGTCGCACCGAACGTCGCAGCCATCGACGCGAGCTTGTGGGACTCCGACGCGACGCGAGAGAGATCGTCCTTCGCGATCGCGTCCCGGATGGTCCCGACACGGCTCTGCATCTCGGGAATCGACTCGCGCAGCAGCTCGAGCGCAGCGTCGCGATCGCCCATGATCTTGCCGAGCTCGTCCATCGCCGCGGGCTCGAGCGCGAAGGCGGGCGGTGGCGGCAACGTCGCACGTCGTGCGCGGCGCTTGGCGTGCAGCGCGCGCTCGATCGCGGCCGAGAACGCCGAGCGATCGAGCGGCTTGGTGAGCACGTCGACCATGCCTGCGTCGTGCAGACGACGTCGATCGCGCTCGTTGACCGTGCCCGTGTAGGCGACGAGGACCGGTGCGTCCGCGCCGAGCGCTCGCTGCAGCTGACGCGCGATCGCGTCGCCGCTCGTGTGGGCGAGATGCAGATCGAGCAGCGCCACGTCGATGCGCGAGCTGCGCGCGATCCGCAGCGCATCTTCTTCTCCGTCGGCCTCGTGCACGTCCAGGCCGAGTCGCTCGGCAGCGTGGCGCACCACGCGACGGTTGATCGCATCGTCGTCGACGACGAGCAGTGTCCCGCGGAGCAGCTCGCGCGTTCCGTCGAGGGCGTGGCGAAGGCGCGCCGCGCGCACCGGCAGCAGCAGCACGCGCGCGCCGCAACGCGCGGCGATCTGCTCGCACTCGGCCAGACGCGCCGCGCCTGCCGCCAGCACGAGCCCCGATCCTCGCCGCGCGTCGAGCGCTTCGATCTCGGTGGGCTCGAGCGACTCGAGATCGACGACCATCGTGCGGGACGAGTCATCGATGACGATGCCGAGCTCGGTGGCGACGGAGGCGAAAGCTCGGACGAGCGCGGGCCGGCGCGTCTGGAGCGCGATCGCATCGACCGCCGGCACGCTCGTGCGCGCCGCGCTCGCGATCTCGCCGGCGATGGGCATCGTGACGCGGAACGTCGTTCCGGCATCGGGCGCGGAGGTGACGTCGATCTCGCCTCCCCAACGCTCCACGATGTTGCGTGCGATCCAGAGGCCGAGGCCCGTTCCCGCGCGGCGATCGACGAGGTCGGCCGAGACCTGCTCGAAGGGTGCGAAGATCCGGCCGACGTCTTCGGGCCTCATGCCGCGGCCCGTGTCGACGACGCGCAGCTCGAGCAAGCCCTCCGCACGGCGAGCCTCGAGCACGATCGTTCCTTCGCTGGTGAACTTCACCGCGTTCGACACGAGATTGCGCAGGACCTGCGCCAGGCGTCCGGCGTCGGCATCCATCACGAGCGGCACGCTCGGATCGGCGAGCGCGATCAGCTCGAGCCCTTTCTTGGCTGCCTCCGGGGCGAACGCGTCGACGACGTCGGCGATCACCTCGCGCACTTCCGTCGGGGCGAGCACGACGTCGAGCCGTCCCGCTTCGATGCGCGCGAGATCGAGCAGATCGGCGAGCAACGTCGAGAGCGACTCGGCGCTGCTCGAGAGCGAGCGCACGAGCTCGCGCTGCGGGTCGCTCAGGCGCGTATCGGCGAGCGCATGGCTCATGCCGAGGATTCCGTTGAGCGGCCCGCGCAGCTCGTGGCTCGTCATCGCGACGAAGCGGCTCTTCAGCTCGGACGCATGGGCGATCGCTAGCGACTGCGCTTCGATCGTGCGCGCACGCTCGGCGAGCAGCGCGGCCTGTGCGTCGCTCGATCCACGCCACTCGGAGCCCCAGAGATAGAGGAGCACCGCGAGCCCGAGCGCCGCCACGACGCGGTGGGCCACGCTCACGGGCTCCATCACCGACGCCGGCGCCCACGCAGCGAGCAGTGGGATCGATCCGATGAACGCGAGCGAGACCAGCAGCCACACGACGCGCCGACGTCGTTCGCGGAAGAGCCCCGTCACGAGCGGAACCAGCGAGACGAATCCCATCGCGGGCGCGTCGGATCCACCCGTGAGCACCGCGATGGCCACCAGCGCGACGAGCGAGCCGCCCGCGACGAGCGGCAGAGAGACGCGATCGCGCCACGAGAAGCTCGAGAACGTCAGCGCCGCCGCGATCGCGGAGACGACGAACGCCGCTGCGTGGAGCAGCGCCATCAGCATCCGCCCGGCGATCGCGTGGCTCAGCGCGAAGAGCGCCCACGCGATCGCGACCAGGAGCGTGAAGCGATGCACACGCGCGAGATCGGTCCCAGCGAGGATCTCGTCCTCGGATCGCGTCACGTCGGCGCCCCGGCGCGACCGATCCAGCCATTCTGGCGCGCGGCTTCGAGGAACGTCTCGACGAGCGGGCCGAACTCGATCGGCTTGCTCGCGAAGGCCCTCGCGCCGAGCATCGCGAAGCGGCTGCGGGCGTGCTCGTCGACGCGCGCGCTGACGACGAGCGCTCGCAGCTGCTCGCCGTCCGGAAGCGTGCGCAGCTCTCCGAGCAGCTCGACGCCATCCATGCCCGGCATGTCGTAGTCGAGCACCACGAGGTGCGGCATACGTCGCCGACACTTCTCGATCGCCGCGAACGGATCGGTCGTGCGCGACACGGCGAGCGGGATGCCGACGAGCGCCACCTGCAGACAGCGCGTGACGAGCTTCACGAAGAGCGGATCGTCGTCGACCACGAGCACGCGCAGCGCGCCGGCCGTCGGCGTCGGCATCGCGCTCTCCTCGGCGGGCGGAACGCTGCTCGCGCGCGACGAGATCGCATCGGCCAACGCGCCGCCGAACGCGAGGCACGTCGCATAGCGATCGGTCGGCATGGGAGAGAGCGCGTGCAGGATCACGTCGTCGAACGGAGCGAGCTCGGGCCGCACACGCGAAGGAGGCGGCAGCACCTGCGGACGCAGACGTGCCTCGCGCCAGGTCCCACCGCCCGCGTACGGCAGCACGCCGGCGAGCAGCTCGTACGCCACGACCGCGAGCGCGTACTGATCGCTCGGAGGGCTCGCGTCCTGCCCCTTCAGCACTTCGGGCGCGAGATACTCGATCGTGCCGTAGATGCGGCCGTCGCTCTCTTCGCGCACGTCGCGCGCGACACCGAAATCCACGAGCACGACGCGTCCAGTGTCGCTCTCGACGAGGATGTTCTCGGGCTTGACGTCGCGGTGCACGATGCCGCGCGCGTGCGCGACCGAGAGTGCGCGCGCCGCCGTCGCGATGATCTCGATGGTGCGCGCGACCGGCATCGGCGTCCGCTCCCGCGTGTGGGCACGCCAGAGCTCGAAGAGATTGCGACCCTCGACGAGCTCCATCGCGAAGTAGGGATCTCCGGCGTGGAAGCCGAACGCGTAGACCGTCGCGAGGTGCGCGCTGCGCAGGCGCGCGAGCATCGCCGCCTCGCGGCGAAAACGCTCCGGGCTGACGATCGAGCTGATCTCGCGCGTCTTGAGGATCTTGAGCGCGACGTCGCGCTCGAGGTGGACGTCACGCGCGCGCCACACGTTCGCTTGCGCGCCGGACCCGAGCGGGCGGATCAGCTCGTAGCGGCCGTCGATCGGCCCGCGCGGCGGCGTCCAGACGTCGGACACGATGATCGTCTCTAGCGCGTCACGGGGTCGCGCGTGTTTCGAAGAGGTAAATGCGAGCCGTGCGCGATCACGCCTCGGCGCTGATTCCGAGCTTGTTCTTGGCCATCTTGCCGATCTTCGTGCGGCCGGCCTTCTTCACGACCTCCGAGAGCAGTTCTTGTCCGAGCGGATGCTGTTCTTCCGCGAAGTGGAAGCCGACGTAGTAGAGGTCGTCGAGCTCGAGCGACTTGTCCTTGCGGAGCGCCGCGCCGACGTCGAACGACGAGCTCGAGAGACCTTCGAGCAGCGCGAGCGCTTCGTCGGACGAGCGCGCGGCCGGGCGCGTGTCCTTGTGGCTGTCCTTCAAGAGGATGCTCGCGAGCCGGTAGCGATCGTCGCTCGTGCCGTGCTCGCTCCGCGCGAGCAACGTCAGCACGCTCTTGAGCGCGTTGTCCTTCTTGCTGCGTGCCAGCTTGCTCGCGAGCTCGCGCAATCCTTCCGCGAGCGCCTTGCCGTCCGCCTCGCGCGCCACGTCGGCGTGCGCCTGCCAGCCCTCGCCTTCGCTGAGTCGCTCGAGCGCGGCGGCCACGAGCTTCTTTCGCGTCGCCGGCGGCAGCGCGCGCGCGAACGGCTTGATCGCCTGTCGCAGCACGTTCGCGCGATCGGCATCCGTCGTCTCCACGAGCGCGGTCGCGAGCAACACACCCGCGCCCTCTCTCGGCTCGAGCGCCTTCATCGCCATCTCGGCGCGGCGGCGATCGGCCGATGCGACCACGTCGACGAGCGCCTTCGTCACCGCATCGCCGGGCTGACGCGAGAGCTTCTCGATCGCGATGCGCGCACGCTCCGGATCGGGATGCGCCGCGAGCCGAACGATGCGGCCGGCGTGCTTGGCCGGCAGCTCGACCGCGACGAGGCCCATGAGCGCCGCTTGCGCGAGCATGCGATCGTCGCTCTCGGCCGCCGCGACCATCGTGTCTACGATCTCGCCCGCACGTTCTTCGTCGGCGAGCGCGAAGCGGAGCGCGATGAGCGCCTCTTGCCGCACCGCGAACGGCGCACGGGGATCGCGCGCGAGCTCGAGCAAGGGATCGGTGCCCTTCGGATCCTCGAGGTAGCCGAGGATCTTCACCGCGGTCGCCATCGGGATCGGCGAGGGCGGCGGGCTCTTGCGCATCTTCTCGAGGATGCGCAGCACCTCGTTCAGCCACATGCGCCGCATCTTGCCGTCGGCGTCCTTGATGCGCGGGCGCACCTCGAACGCGACGTTGCGCGCGACGTCCGACTCCGTGCTCTCGAGCCCGTGCAGCAGCGCGGTGACCGCGTCCTTCCGATCACCGAAGCGCGCGAGCACGCCGTCGAGCGCCTTGCGCTCGAGCCCTTCGGCGACGGCCATGCGCTCCTTCACCTTCGGAACGACGTCTTGTCCACACGCGACGAGCGCATCGATCGCGAGCGCGCGCACTTCGGCGTCCTTGCTCGCGAGCAGCGGAAAGATCGACGCAGCGACCTTCGCGCTGCCGATCTTGATGATGGCCGTGAGCGCCGAGCGTTGCAGCGGCGGGCTGTCGGTTTCGAGGAGCGAGACCAAACCTTTCACGACCTCTGGTGTCTTTGCCCCCAGCTCTCCGAGCACGATGGCCGCCGCGATCTGCTTTTCGGGAGCCTCGGAGCCCAACAGCGCGGCGATCTGCTCGATCGGAGTCTTGGCCATATGGTTCTGCTCGTTATCTCAGGGAAAGAGACCATGCGTCGAGTCGGTATCGCGTGTCTCGTCGTCGGCGTGCTCTTCGCGCGTGCAGCGCCCGCGCTCGCGTGCTCGTGTGTGGGCCCGACGCCGACTCGGAGCGTGGTGCCGCACGACGGGGCGAGCGACTTTCCGATCGATGGCGTCGTGCGCGTACTGGTGACCGGCTTTCCGGCCCCCGAGCGCGCAGCGATCGGCGCGGAGTATCGCTTGCGAGATGCAACCGGCGCAGTGGTCGCCCTCGACGTCGGCGTCGTCGCGACGCGCATCGATCTGAGACCGCACACGCCGCTCGCGCCGAGCGCGACGTACACGCTCGAGCAGATCTTCGCGTACGACGCGGCCGGCACGCGCCTGACGGATCTGCAGCGCATCACGGCCACGGGCCCGCTGCGCGGGATCTGGTCGCCGGTCGCGACGTTCACGACTGCGACGAGCCCCGCGGTGACGCGCGCGCTCGTGCCGACGCTCACCAACGCGCGTCTTCTCTTCCGCTACGGCGGCGGCGACTGCGGCCCATCGACCGACGTCATGACCGATCTCGCGCTGCCCGCAGGCGTGATCGACACCGACGTGATCGAGCTGCGCACGCGCCACGACGGCGTCGTGCTCACGACCACGGCACTCGGCCTCGCGAGCCTGCTCGTCGGCGACACGCTCTGCACGGCCGATCCCGTCACGCTTTCCTCGGGCAGCTCGATCGAGGTGCAGGCCGTGCTCGTCGATGCCGCGGGGCACGACCTCGGCACGAGCGGTTGGCGCCGCGCGCGTGGTCACGGCACGCGTCCTTCCTCGCGACGTCTGACGTGGGCTGGCTGGCCGAGCGTCACGATCGTCCCGACACCGAGCGTGAGCACGTCGCGCGGCCCTGCCTCGTGCCCGAACGGTCTCGAGGTGATCTCGCGGCACGACGTCGTGAGCGCGGGCGCACCGTGGATGTACGGCGAGCGCACGACGCTATCGTCGGAGAGCGCGACGCGCTTCGTCGCGTACGGCTCGGATGCCGGCGCGATGCAGCTCTTCACGCTCGCCGCCGACGGAGGCGCGACGCGCATCGCCCCGACGGCGACAGGCCAGCCCGACGCGCTCTTCGCGACGATGCAGGGACCGATCGTCACGAGCGTCGCGTACTCGCGCACGCTCGGCGTCGTCGGCACGCTGCTCCGGCTCGATGCGCACGGCGCCGCGCGCTGGTCGAGCGAGCTACCGGCGACCGGCACCGATCATCGGATCGCGCGCGGCGGTGGCCAGATCCTCGTCGCGTGGGCCGCCACCGGCGACGGGATCACCGAGCGGCTCGCGTACGCGATCTTCGACGAGCGCACGGGCGCGCTGATCGAGAGCCAGGCGCCGACGAGCTTCACGCTCGACGCCAACTCGGAGGGCCCTGCGGCGGCCTTCGTCGACGGCCGGTTCGTGATCGTGTGGGGCAGCGCGCAAGGGCTCGTGCGCGGGCCCTTGATCTCGCTCGTGGTGAGCGCCGGTGGGGCCACGCATCGTCCGCTCTCGAGCATCGACTCGTACTCGCCACCCGATCTCGCATCGGCGGGCAATCGAGCGGGCCTCGTCACCGCGAGCAGCGATGGGCGCGTGCTCTTCGGCGTGCTCGATCGCGACGGCGCGCTCGCGTCGGGCCCGTTCGAGGTGAGCGTGGGCGTCGGCGGCACGCAGAACCGCCTGCCGCGCGTGGCGTGGAACGGAAGCGAGCTCGCCGTCGCGTGGGAGACGTACCCGACCGCGGGCGTCTACGTCGCGATCGCAGACGGAACGGGGGCGATCTCGGCGGCGCTACGCGTGGACGACGCCGAGCCGTTCGCGGGATCGATCGGCGTGACGCCGACCGCGAACGGCTGGCTCGCCGGCTACACGATCGATCGCGGTCGAGGCCGCATCGCGGAGCTCCGATGCACGAGCCAGCCGCCCGTCGGGCCACCGCAGCGGATCGGCGCCGTGCCGTGAATCGGAACAATCGCTCCTGGAATGCTCGACGTGATGCCTGGTTCGCTCCACATCCACATGTCGACGATCGTAGACATCCAGATCGTCGCGAGACGAGCGCATCGGCGTGACCGGCAGACGGAGCGGCGAGCGGCACCCGTCTGTCCACTGCTCACCGAGGACCGACCCATGAAAGCCATCGTCCGAGACCGACGAGGATCCACGCACGTTCTCGCGCTACGCGACGTCGTGCGCCCCACGCCGAAGGAAGGCGAAGTGCTCCTGCGCGTGGTCGCGCCGACGCGCGCGATCGCCGACACGGACGAAGCGCCGTCGGACACTCCGGTAGAGATCGCCGCCTAGGGCGTGACGCGATCGAGGAACGCGAAGATCTCGGTGCGCACGCTCGGATCGGCGAGGTTGTGCGTGCCACCGGCGACGCGGATGAAGTGGTCGTCGGGGAAGAGCGTGCTCAGGCGCTCTCCGAGCGCGAACGGGATCACCTCGTCGCGATCGCCGTGGAGCTGCAGGATCGGCACGTGGATCGAAGGCGCGCGCGCGGCGCTGTCGAGCGCGTACGCATCGGGCAAGAGGCGCGTGAGCGGCACGCCGACGACCACGCGCGCCATGTCGTGGAGCGACGTGAACGTCGACTCGATCACGCCGCCTGCTGCGTGTGACGCCGGGCCTGCCAGCGCCGCGATCGCCGCCGCCCCGCCGAGCGACTGCCCGTGCACGACGAGCTCGGACGGCGGCACGTGGCGCACGTCGAGCAGATATCGGATCGCGGCCTGCGCGTCTCGCTCGATGCCACGCGCGCTCGGGCTGCCTTCGCTCTGCCCGTAGCCGCGGTACTCGGCGAGCAGCACGTCCGTGTGCCGGTCGGCGAGCGCGTCCGCCCAGAACCACATGTCGGACGCGGTCGCGGCGTTGCCGTGGAAGTAGACGAGCGTGCGTCGCCGCTCGCCGCGCGCAGGCACCCACCACGACGACAGGCGCGCTCCGTCCTCGCTCGCGTACGTGACGCGCTCGCCGATCCGCGCCATCTCCGGCGCCTCGATCGGCGACGGATGGAAGAGGAACATGTTCAGCACGGAGACGAGCACGTAGTGACCGCACGCGATGATGCCCATCACGGCGATCGCCTGGAACAGCCGTCGTACGGGAGACATCGCCTCTGCTCTACGAGCCGAATTCACGCTTCATTTCCTCGCACGGCCAAGATTTCCGGGCTTTCGGCGTATTCTCTTCCGTCCCGATGACGTCGGTCGCCCAGAGCGCGCTCGCGCTGCCCGTCCGGGGCCTCGATCGCGCGAGGCTCTGGTGGCTGCGTGCGCTCGGCCCCCTCGCCAAGCCGCTCGTTCGATCTCGCGAGCTGCGCATCGCGGTCTTCGGCGCCACCTCCATCCTGATGGCGCTCGCGCTCACCGCGACCGTGCCTCTCTATCTTCTCGCCATCGGTCCGCTCGTGCTCGGCATCCCGCACGTCGGCAGCGACCTGCGTTACCTCGTGTTCCGACCGAAGCTCCATCGTCGGTGGTGGCTCGTCGTTCCCGCGATCGCGCTCTACGCCGCGCACGCGATCACGTACGACCCGCGCTTCGGGATCGCGGTGACGCTGCTCGCCATCGTGGTCGCACGCGGGCGCCATCATCTGCGGCGCGCGCTCGCGCTCTTGCTCGCCGGGGCGTGGCTGACGGCGACGTGGATGGATCCGCATCTGTCGGCGCTCGTGTTCGCCCACTTCCACAACTTCGCGGCGGTCGCGCTGCTCTGGGCATGGCGGCCGGCGCGCGCGAGCAAGCTGCACTTCGTGCCCATCGTGCTCTTCGTCGCCGCGTCGATCTTCGTGATGGTCGGTGGCCTGGACGCGATCATCACGGCGATCGGCGGCTTCGTTCCGATCGTCGGTCGCACCGGCATCGAGTGGAACCTCGCGCTCTACGCGCCGCAGGTTCCGGAGCCGTTCGCCGCGCGGCTCGTGCTGCTCTTCGCCTTCGCGCAGAGCATCCACTATGCGATCTGGCTGCGCCTGATCCCGGAAGACGATCGCGAGCGCGAGACGCCGCGCACCTGGGCCGCGACCATCACCGCGCTGCGTCACGACGTGGGCTGGCCGGCCGCGCTGATCATCTTCGCCATCGCGCTCGGCATCGCCATCTGGGCGACGATCGATCTCTTCGCGGCGCGAATGGGGTATCTGCGCATGGTCCTGTTCCACGGCTACCTCGAAACGGCGGCCGTGGCACTCTTGTTCGTCGAGGCTCGCCCGTTGCGGAGCACGGATCACGATCGGCGATCGAACGAGATCGCTTGATTCGCGATGGACCGGATCCTGCTCACGCGCGAGGATGAGCCCGAGGCCCGTGACCGTTCCTGGAACCGATCCTGATCTCTGCGAGAAGCTGCGCACGCTGGTCGACGAGCTCGAGAGCGCCGGCGACGTCGTGACGCGATCGCACGCGGTCGCGGCGCTCAGCCGTGCCGACGTGAGCTGGGACGACGTCGCGCGCTTCGTCGAGCCCTCGCCGCTCGGTTACGCGCGCAGGCGCATCGCGCGCACCGACGCGTTCGAGCTGCTCGTGATGACGTGGCTGCCGGGCCAGGGCTCGGTACCGCACGATCACGCGGGCTCGATCTGCGCGCTGCGCATCGTCCGTGGACACGTGCGCGAGTCGTTCTTCGCACCGGCGCGCGATGGGCTCGTCGACCGCGTGCAGGGCTCCGAGCTCGTCGAGGGCGAGGTGATCGTGGATGCGAGCGATCACATCCACTCGCTGATGAACGCCGAGGGCGCGCCCGAGACGCTGGTCACGCTGCACGTGTACGCGCCACCGCTCGCCGAGCTGCGCCGCTTCGCCGCACGACCGACCGGGACGACGGCGCCGGCTCCCTTCGCGCGCGAGAAGAAGCCCGATGCGCCCGTAGTCGCGATCGTGGGCGGTGGCTTCTCGGGCACGCTGGTCGCTGCGCACCTGATGCGTCTCGCGAGCGAGTCGAAGGCTGCCCTGCACGTGGTGCTCCACGATCGTCAGGCAACCTACGGCGAAGGCGCCGCCTATCGCACGGTCGACTCGCGTCATCTCTTGAACGTGCCCGCGTCGAACATGAGCGCGTGGCCCGATCGTCCGACCGACTTCCTCGAATGGGCACGCGCGAAGGATCCCGCGGCGGCGCCGGGCGATTTCCTTCCGCGCAAGCTCTACGGCGACTACGTGCGCGCCGCCTTTACGTCGGTCGCACGCGAGGCGAGCGAGGGCGTGTCGGCGGAGATCCGACGCGACGAGGTGCGCTCGATCGAGCGTGAGGGCGAGGGCTGGCGCGTGCTCGGCGATGCGACGCAGCACGCGAGCGCGGTGGTGATCGCGACCGGTCATCGACCGCCCGACGACCCGCTCCGGGAGCGATGGACCGGGCCGCGTACTCGCTACGTGGAAGATCCGTGGGCCTCGCTCGCGCTCTCGGCGGTGCGCAGCGACGAGCGTGTGCTCTTGCTCGGTACCGGCCTGACCTCGGTCGACGTCCTGCTGACACTGAGCAAGCTGCCGCGCATCGCCGAGGTGATCGCCGTCTCGCGTCGCGGTCTCTGGCCCGAGACGCATGCGATCACGCCCAAGCCGCCGATCGATCCCAAGCCGTGGCTGGAGCCACTACTGGCGAGCGGGATCGGCGCGCGCGAGCTCACCCAAAAAGTCGTCGCCGCGGCCGAGGCGGCACAGCGCGAGCTCGGCGACTGGCGACCCGCGATCGATGGCCTGCGCCCGTACCTCTCGCGTATCTGGGGCGCGCTGCCCGATCCCGAGCGCGCGCGCTTCCTGCGGCACGTGCGTGCCTTCTGGGAGGTGCGTCGTCATCGCATGGCGCCGAAGATCGGTGCGATGGTCGACGATCTGCGCGAGCGAGGCGCGCTCACCACCATCGCCGGGCGCGTACGCTCGGCCAAGGCGACGCGCGATGGCGTCGTCGTCGAGATCCACCGACGCGCGAGCGACGCGATCGAGACCGTCGCGGTCGACTGGGTCGTGAACTGCACGGGCCCCGGTCTCGGAACGGTCGCGATCCCGCCGGCGATCGCCGCGCTCATCGACGCAGGGCATCTCGAGCCCGACGTGCACGGTCTCGGCGTGCGAACGGACGCCGACGGCTGCGCGCTCGCACGAGGGCAGTCGCGCACGAGCCTCGCCGTCGTGGGCACCCTGCGCAAAGCCGATCTGTGGGAGTCGACGGCGGTGCCCGAGCTACGCGGGCAGGCGGCGGCGGCGGCGCGCGTGATCGGTCGTCACCTGGGCTGGTGATCCTCGACCGGCCACGGCTCCGTCACGGGTGACGGCCGAGAAAGACGTCGTTCTCGCGTTTCGCGAGCGGCACACGCGTTGCTGAATCGTATCCCCGGATGCCCGACGTGCGTGCTCTCGTGGACCCACCCCGTGCGTGTTGCGTCGGGCAACCGCCAACTCCTGTCGGAGCCGACCGATGACGCTGCCGATCGTCACCTACCTGACCGCCGCGAGCGCGCTGCTCAGCACGCTCTTCTTCCTCTGGACCACGCGGCAGCGCGCTTCGAAGTAGACGCGCGCGATCCTGGAGGCTGAATGCTGGCGCGGAGTCGGGCAACCCACACGTTGGCATCGCCCGAACGGAGCCACGATGACTCTGCCGATCATCACGTATCTCACCGCCGCGAGCGCGCTGCTCAGCACGCTCTTCGTCTTCTGGACGACGCGTCAGCGATCCGCGTCGAAGTAGACGCCACGCACCCAGCGCTCGCCCTCGAAGGGGGTCCGGCCGTGGAGCATGCGGTGGTTGTCGTAGAAGAGGACGTCGCCCGCGCGCAGCGCGAAGCGCACGTGATGACGCGGCTCCGCGATGTGCCGGAAGAACGTCTGGTAGGCGCGATAGAACGCCTCCATCCGCGCGAACGGTAGGCGGTGCGGCGCCATCGTGAAGTACGAGCTGCGCACGTGGAACGTGCCGTCCGGCTGGCGCGTGAGCACCGGCCCGACGTGCAGCTTCTCGAACGCCTTCTGCTTGCGATGGAAGTGCACCGGCGTCGTCGTGAGCAGCTCGAGCGCGTGCGCGTCGGTCGCCTCGAGCCATCGTGCGGCGCTCGTCGCATCCGCGATCAGGCTCTCGCCGCCGCGGCTCGCAGGCTGGATCGCGTGCAGCAGCTGGAAGCGCGGAGGGTGCTCGAGAAACGGCTGATCGGTGTGCAGATCGACACCAGCGTCGGTGTAGCCGAGCTGATCGGTGTTCTGGTTCGTGGTGTTGCCGGTGCGCAGGTCCTCGATGCGCCCGAAGTGCGTGCCGATCACCGAGAGGCCCGTCTGGCCGATCTCTTCGATGAGCCGCTCGGTGTGCTCCGGTCGTGCGGCATCGGTCGGTGCCGGCACGACGATCGCGCCGTCGCGCGCGAGACGCTCGCGGAAATCGGACGGCAGCGCGCGACCCGCAGCCGCCTCGGCGACGTAGCGCGCGAGCGTGAAGGGGAGCGGCACGGGATCTTCGCGGTCGAGCGCGTACGCGTGCTCGCGTAGCCACGCGAGCGGATAGCGGCTCGGGGCGCGATCGATGGGCTCGCCGGCCCAGCGGATGACGACGGTATCGCCCTCGAGCGTGACCTCGCTCGGCAAGATCTGCAGCGGCACGTCGGCCATCGAGAGCGTCCGCTCGTGCGTCTGCGGGTGCCGATCGAGCCCGCACTCGTGACGGAGCCAGAACCAGTGATGGTCGGCGTGATGGCCGTCTTCGAAATGAACGCGGAGAAATCGATCGTGAGGCGTGAGGCGCACGGGCATGCCCGTGAGTCAGCAATGCGTGAGCCGTCACCGGTGCTGGATCAGCGGCCCGCCATCTCTGGATGTTCGTTCATGTATGCGACCGCGTCGCGGAACGTGCTGCAGCGCATGTCGGGCAGCCCGCACACGCGCCGCATCAGCCGCCCGATCGGTCGCTGGAAGCCGCCGTGCCCGCTGATCAGGAACGGCGCGCGCCCGCCGTGATAGCGGCTCATCAGCTCGTGCACGGCCACCTCTTCGAAGGTGCGATCCATCCATTCGCGGATGGCCGCCTCGCCGTGGATGCCCGCATGCACCGCTGCGTCGTGCAGGCGCGTGTCGAGGTTCAGATCGTAGAGGAGCACCGGCCCCTGCCGGCCCGGGATGTGGACCGTCGGCACGCCGAAGACCCAGATCCCGTTCTCGCCGTGGCGCGTGGGCCAGCGGCGCGCGTTCTGCGTCGCCGAGCAGTCGTACGTGTAGCCGTGCGCCGCGAGCGAGTCGTAGAGCGCATCGCTCGTCTCGAGGAACGGCGCGCGAAACCCGACCGGCGCGTCGAGCCCGAGCAGCCCGAGGATGCGTGCATGATCTTCGAGCTCGAAATCCCAGCGCTCGCGGTCGAACTCGCGCCCGTGCAGATGCCGCACCGTGTGCGCGCCGATCTCGACACCGCGCTCGGCCAAGCGGCGGATGTTCTCGACGGTGACGTCGACGTCGGCGCGTCGCTGCGCGTAGTGGAACACGTACGCGTTGCGCGGCAGAACGCCGCGCAGGGGCTCGTCCGTCGCCGAGAGACGATGGCGTGCCGGATCGAAGGTCATGCCGCCCGTGCCGATGAAGAGCGTGAACGTGCGCGGCGCTTCGCCGTCGCGTCGGCCGGCGTTGACGTTGCCCAGCATCTCTTCCGTCCCACGCGCCGGAGAGAGCGGCGTCGTGTCGAAGCCGACGAGCACGAACTGAGGGCGGCGCCCGTTCTCGTCATCGTCTTCGTGGTCGTCTTCTTCGACCGGAGGCGGCGGCGCGGCAGGAGCGGCGGCCACGATCACGGGCGTCGGCGCCATCGGCTCGGGCGAGCCCGCGCGCACGTCGACGAACGCCCCGCATCCGACCAGCGCGAGCGCGACCGCGAGAGCCGACCGAGCCCTCATCCCTCGCTCACGGACCGACGCTGGCCCACGCCGCGTCGTCGGTCGCGAACTGCGTGACCCACTGGCGCGCGCTCACGCCGCTCGTTCCCGCCTCCTGCGAGTCGTCGCCGAGCACCACGTGTCCGTGATCGTTCACGTAGAAATAGCGTTGGTTCGTCGTGGCGTTCATCGGCGCTTCGAGCGCGACCAAGCCCGCATGGACCGAGGACTCGGCATAGAACATCGGGATCACGGTGTCGTCGATGTACGCGAGCAGACCGAAGCGGTGCGGCAGCGGCATCGTGCGCGCGTAGAACGGCAGCGCATCGCCGAGCGAGTCGCAGCCGTCGCAGCCGGGCGGCAGATCGATGCCCCACGCGTTCTGCATCACGGTCCATCGCGCCGCGGGAACGTCGAGCGGCAGGCCCGAGTCGCTCAGCGCATCGACGCGCGCGCTCGCGAAGATGGCCTGCGCGCGCCACCAGTTGCCGAGCACGCCATAGCCGCCGCCGCTGGCGCCGACGAGCGTGACGTGAGTCGTGGTCGGAACCGTCGCGAGCGTACGCTCGAGCACGAGCTCGGAGTTGCGCGCCCCCTCGAAGTGCACCTGGTGATCGGTGCCGTTGTAGCTGAGCGTCGTGACGGTCGTGCCCGAGTGCCCGTCGCCGGTGCAGTACGGGATGTAGACGTAGCTGGCCGTCCGGTACGGATTGCCGGTGTCGTCCCGGTGCAGCACGAACGGCGTCTCCGACGCCGTCATCGCTTCGGCGACCACGCTCGCCGCCGTCAGCGTGTCCTCGATGTGCGTCGCCGTGTGCAGGCCGAAGCACGTACCGCCGTCCCAGCACGCGCCGCCGCCCTGGAAGTACACGACGACGTCGGTCGACTGGTTGGTCAGGTTCACCGCGACGACCATCGGAGAGCCGTTGCCGCAGTGCGAGCCCTCGATGGTGATCCCGGTCCACGTCTCCATCGGCGCCGTGAACGCCGCGGCCGGGCCGGCATCGTCGTAGCCCGCATCGTGCGGCACGTAGTTGAAGTGAGCATCGACGCCCGCGTCGGGCCCCGACGGTCCGCCGGTGTCGCCACTGCCACCGTCGTCTCCGCCGCCGCCATCGACCACGTCGGGAGGGGGATTGTTCGTGCAACCCATTCCGATGGCGAGAACCAGGGCGATAAGTGAGGTACTGCGCATGGCGGACGAGAATAACCGATCCATTGCGGCCTCGTCTCGCAGGGCTCCGGCGTGAAGCCCGGAAGAAGACAGGGGATGATGGGCCGGTGCCGACCTCGCTGACCGAGATCGCCGAGACCTCGCGGGCCGTCGCGGCCGCGCGCGGTCGCAACGAGAAGCGCGATCGCATCGCCACCACGCTCGCCGCGCTGGATCCCGACGTGCGCTCGGTGGGCATCGCGATGCTCATGGGCGAGCTCGCTCAGGGAAAGATCGGCATCGGGTGGGCGGCCGTCCGCGATCTCGACGCGGGCTCGGCGGCGAGCGAGCCCACGCTGACCCTGATCGAGACGCACCGCACGTTCGACGCGATCGGTGCCGTGAAGGGCGCGGGCGCGACGAACGAGCGCAAGCGCTTGCTCGGCAGCCTCTTCGCGCGCGCGACGGAGCCCGAGCGCGAGCTCTTGCGCGCGCTGCTGAGCGGTGGCCTACGCCAGGGCGCGCTCGATGGCGTCGTGCTCGACGCGATCGCGGTCGCGGCGCGCTTGCCGACGAGCGACGTGCGACGCGCCGCAATGCTGGGCGGATCGATCCCGGCCGTCGGCGCCGATCTGCTGACGCACGGCGCGGACGCGCTCGCGCGCTACGACCTCGTTCCGTTTCGTCCGATCCTTCCGATGCTCGCCTCGCCCATCGGCGATCTCGAGGAAGCGATGACGCAGCTCGGCGAGGCAGCGCTCGAGACGAAGCTCGATGGCGCGCGTCTGCAGGTGCACAAGGACGAGGGCGACGTGCGGCTCTACACGCGATCGCTCCACGACGTGACGTCGCGCGCGCCCGAGATCGTCTCGCTCGTTCGCTCGCTACCGGCGCGCTCGCTCGTGCTCGACGGCGAAGCGATCGGCTTCGATGCGAGCGGACGCCCCTTGCCGTTCCAGGAGACGATGAAACGCTTCGGGCGACGCGCGGATGCCAGCGGGCCGGCACTGGAAGCCCGCTTCTTCGATGTGGTGCACGTCGATGGTCGCTCGCTGCTGGATGCGCCGCTGCGCGAGCGACGCGCGGCGCTGGAGGCCATCGTCCCGAGCAGCTCGCGCATCGATGCGATCGTGACGAGCGAGCTCGAGACGGCGGAGTCGTTCTACGCGCGCGCGATCGAGCAAGGCCACGAGGGCTTGATGGCCAAGTCGCTCGATGCGCCCTACGACGCCGGCGCGCGCGGCGCCTCGTGGCTGAAGATCAAGCCGGCGCACACGCTCGATCTCGTCGTGCTCGCGGTCGAGCGCGGCTCCGGGCGACGCACGGGCTGGCTCTCGAACCTGCATCTCGGCGCGCGCGATCCGGAGCACGGCGGCTTCGTGATGCTCGGCAAGACCTTCAAGGGCATGACCGACGCGATGCTGACGTGGCAGACCGAGAAGCTGCGCACGCTCGCGACCTCTGCAGGAGTGGTCCGCGGAGCGGACCCGACGCAATTGCGTCGGCCCGGCTTGCCGGGCACTCCGGCAGATGACGACGGCTACGTCGTGCACGTGCGCCCCGAGCTCGTCGTCGAGATCGCGTTCAACGACGTGCAGGAGAGCCCGCACTATCCCGGCGGCCTCGCGCTCCGATTCGCGCGCGTGAAGCGCTATCGAGAGGACAAGCGCGCGAGCGAGGCCGACACGATCGACACGGTGCGCGCGATCTTCGCCAAGTCGCGCGCGCGCTGATTCGGAACGAGGGCTACTGGTGCGAGAGAACGCCGTCGTCGCGATCGGCGCTGTCGGGCGGCACCGTGCTGGTGTTGTGCGTCTCGGGCTCGACACCGAGCGACACGACCGCGATCGAGTGTCGCGGACGCGACGTGGCCGGATCGTGCACCGCGACGAAGAGGTGCTCGCTCTCCGGATCCCACGCGAGGCCGCGCGGCAGCCCGCCGAGATCGCTCGCGATGGTGCGCACCTCGCCCGTGAGCGTGACCGCGTACACGTTCCCGTCGCCGCTGCTCACGAAGAGCTCGTGATCGCTCGCCGTCATCAGATCCGGCGAAGGGATCGTGGCGAGCAGTGCGCGATCGGTGCAGTCGGGCAGGTGACAGCCGATGAGCGCGTCGTGGTTCTGATCGCTCGCGACGAGGACGTCCTCGAGCACTGCGACACCGACAGCCTTGCCGAGCCCCATGAGCACGTCGGTCTCGGTGCCCGCGAACGTGTCGACGCGCGCCACGCCGCCCGCCCACTCGTCGTGCGGGCCCGCGAACCACGCGACGTAGAGATCGCCGTACGACGCGAGCCCGAGGCGATGCCGCGCGGGATCGAGCCCGGTCACGGGGCGCACGGCCTCGTCCGAGAGCAGCCGAACGATGCCCGAGTCGTCGTGCATGCCGAAGCGCGCCGATGCGATCGATCCGTCGCCGAGCTGCGCGAGCCCACCCGCGCCTTCGCCCGCCGTCGCGAGATCCCGGCTCGAGAGCACCACGCCGTTGACGATCACGAGCACGCGCGCGTGATCGTCGTCCGCGACGTAGAGCGTGTGTCGATCACCATCCCACGCGAGGCCGTTCGGATCCGCATCGGAGAGAAGGATGTGGTGATAGTGATCGGTCTCGGTTGCGTGCGCGAGCGTCGGCGACGGCGATGTCGAGCCGCAACCGGCGATGAAGAAGAGCAAGACCACCGCGCGCTTCATCGCTTGACCGCGCGCATCGGCCGCGTGGACTCGACGAAGGGCAACGCCGCTTCGCGCGAGCTGCGCATCGCTTCGATCGAGAAACAACGCTCGAGCCACGGCTTGAGCTTGCTCGGCACCGAGATGCCCTCGTGCGAGAGCCCGTCGACGACGATCGCCGCACCGATGTCACCGAGGGTGAACGTGTCGCACGCGAGGAACGGGCTCGACGCGAGCCGCTGCGCGAGCACGTCGTACGCCGTCTTCACCGTCTGACGCGCCGCCTCGGCTTGAGGCGTGCCACCTTCCCAGAAGAGCGTCGCGTACGGAGCGACGAGATAGTGATCGGCGATCCGATCCCAGTGACGCGCCTCGCGCTGGCGGTTCTCGGGCAAGAGCTTGCGCGGGCCGCGCTCTTCCAGCAGCTCGATGATCGACGTCGACTCGAAGAGCGGTCCCTCGGGTGTCTCGAGCGCGGGCATCTTGCCGAACGGCGACATCGCCAGGTACTCGGGCCGCTTCAGCGCGCCGCCGCCGAGCTGGATCTGCGTCATCTCGATCGCATCGCCGCGATGCTGGATCGCGATCACGACCTTGCGCGAGTACGGCGAGAGCGGATGGTAGTGGAGACGCATGACGCGCCGTTCCTGCGGCACCGAGCGCGTTCTCGCAAGGGCCCGATGCGTCGAGGTGGAGGCGGCCGGCGACGTGAGCGCGCCGCAGCCCAGGAAACACCGCGACTTCTCCCAGGGCTGACCCACGAGGCGCTTGCCGAAGCTCTCGTGCCGCGCGCGCTCGTATCGCCGTCGCGATCGACACGACGGCGCTGCCTGCGTCGTTTCCCCGCATGCAAGTCGACTCCGTCTTCCATCGGCTCGAGCTGAGTTGACGAGCAGACCTGCGGGCCGGCACGCTGCTTTGGTGGCTCGCGTCGTGCTGGTGGCTCTTCTCTCCTTGTTCGCGATGGAGGCTCGCGCGCAGACCGGCTCCGACGAGGAGGCCCACGCGCTCTTCTCCGCGGGCGAGGTCGCCTACGGGGACGGTCGCTACGCGGCTGCGCTGAACTACTTCCGACAGGCGTACGAGATGAGCGGCCGCGCGCTGCTGCTCTACAACATCGGGAGCGCTGCCGAGCATCTACGACGCGACGGAGAAGCGCTCGATGCGTTCGAGCGCTACCTCGCCGAGACGCCCGAGGACGCGCCGAACCGCGCCGCGGTGGCGGCGCGTGTGGAGATCTTGCGGACCGAGCTCGCCGAAGGCGCGGCGGGAGTCGTCACGCCGGCGCCGACAGCCTCGACGGCGCCTGCGCCCTCTGCGCAGGAGTCTCCCGATCTCGCGCCGTGGATCACCCTCGGTGTCGGCGGCGCCCTCGTGATCGTCGGCGCGGTGCTGCTGGGCGTCGGCTATGCGGACGCCGCCACGTTCCAGAGCGCGGCGCCGGGCTCGATGTGGTCGAGCGTCGCGAGCGCGCACGACCAGGCGCCGATCCTCGAAGGCACGGGGTTCGCTCTGCTCGGCGTCGGCGTCGCCGCCGCCGTGGCGGGCCTCGTGTGGGCGCTCACCGCGAGCCACGGCTCGAGCGTCTCCGCATCCGCGTGGCTCGACCCGAACGACGGCGGGCTCTTGCTGCGAGGATCGTTCTGATGCGAGCGCTCCTCACGTCGCTCTGGCTCGCGTGCGCGACGCTCGGCGGATGCGCTCTCTCGGTCCCGGAGAATTACTTCGGTTGTTCGATGGACTCGGAGTGCCCGCCCGGGCAGTTCTGCAACGGCGATCGATGCGCGTCGCAGCGATCCACCATCGACGCGAGCGTGGACACGGGGCCGAGGGTGGATGCGGGCAACGACGCGTCGCGCGTCGTGGATGCGGCAATCGACGTGGGAAGCGACGTGGGCCAGGACGCGAGCATCGACACGGGGCCCTCGATCGACTCGAGCATCGATATGGGGCCGACCTCGGTCGATGCGGGCAGCGACACTGGCGTCGACGTCGGAACCGATGCCGGCCACGACGCATCGACATGGTCGCCGACGGGCACCTACTCGGACAGCCCGGCGCCCTCCTACGTCTGTGCCATCAACGACTTCAACGTCGGCAGTTGGGCGTTCGACGACGACGGTGCCTCGTTGACCGTCTCCGATCCGAACGCCGACATCCCGTGCGCGATGTCCGGAGCGACGGCCCGAACGAACGGCAGCTTCGACGTCAGCTGCGGGCACTCGGCGGGCGGCTGCAGCGCGACGTATCGCCTCATGGGGGCGTTCACGGGCGACAACACCTGGACCGCCACGTTCACCGCGAGCTACGTCGGAACCGGCAATGCGTGCGGCGCTGCGCCGGACAACTGCACGCTGCACACGTTCCCCTCGGTGATGGGCACACGGCTCTGAGCGGCTTGTCCGCGCGCTCCGCGCGGTGCCATCCTCCCGGCCCATGACCAACAGCATCGAGAGCGTCTCGCGCGAGTCGCGTCTGTTCGAGCCGCAGGCGGCCTTCTCCGCCCAGGCGTCCATCAAGTCCCGCGCCGAGTACGATGCGATGCACGCGCGCAGTCTCGCGGAGCCCGACGCGTTCTGGCTGGAGGTCGCCGAAGAGCTCTACTGGTTCAAGAAGCCGACGCGAGGCCTCGACTTCTCGAACGCGCCGCACGCGAAGTGGTTCGACGACGGCACGACGAACCTCGCGTTCAACTGCCTCGATCGCCACGTGATGGGATCGCGCAAGAACAAGGCGGCGCTCATCTTCGAGGGCGAGCCCGGCGATCAGCGCACGTACACGTACGCCCAGCTGCACCGCGAGGTCTGCCGCTTCGCGAACGTGCTCAAGAAGCTCGGCGTGGAGAGAGGCGATCGCATCGCCATCTACATGGGCATGGTCCCCGAAGCGATGATCGCGATGCTCGCGTCCGCTCGCATCGGCGCGATCCACACCGTGATCTTCGGTGGATTCGCCGCCGAGGCCGTGCGCGATCGCGTCAACGATGCGCAGGCGAAGGTCGTCGTCACGCAAGACGGCGCGTGGCGTCGCGGCAGCGTCGTGCCGCTCAAGGCGAACGTCGACAAAGCGCTGACCGAGACGCCGACGGTGCAGCACGCGGTCGTCCTGCGTCGCACGCACAACGAGATCTCGATGGTCGTCGGCCGCGATCACGACTGGACGACGATCATGAACACGGTCGACGCCGACTGCGCGGCCGAGCCGCTGCCCGCCGAGACGCCGCTCTTCATCCTCTACACGTCGGGCACCACCGGAAAGCCCAAGGGCGTGATGCACACGACCGGCGGCTACATGGTCGGCACGTACGCGACGACCAAGTACGTCTTCGATCTGAAGGACAGCGACATCTACTGGTGCACCGCCGACGTGGGCTGGGTCACCGGCCACAGCTACATCGTGTACGGTCCGCTCGCGAACGGCGCGACGTGCCTGATGTACGAAGGCGCGCCGAACCAGCCCGATCCGGGCCGCTTCTGGTCGATCGTCGAGCGTCACGGCGTCACGATCCTCTACACGGCGCCGACCGCGATCCGCGCGTTCGTGAAGTGGGGCGATCAGTTCCCCGACGCGCACGATCTCTCGTCGCTGCGTCTGCTCGGCACCGTGGGCGAGCCGATCAATCCCGAAGCGTGGATGTGGTACCGGCAGAAGATCGGGCAGGAGCGCTGTCCGATCGTCGACACGTGGTGGCAGACGGAAACCGGCGCGATCATGATGACGCCGATCCCGGGCGCGGTCGCGACGAAGCCTGGCTCGTGCACGGTGCCGTTCTTCGGTGTCTCGCCGAAGGTGCTGCGCGAGGACGGGACCGAAGCGAAGCCCAACGAGGGCGGCTTGCTCGTCGTCACGCGACCCTGGCCGAGCATCATGCGCACCGTGTGGGGCGACGACGATCGCTTCCGCGAGACGTACTTCACGCGCTTTCCGCAGATCAAGATGGAGATCGAAGGCGGCAGCGACTGCCCCGTCTACTTCACGGGCGACGGAGCGCGCAAAGACGACGACGGGTTCTTCTGGGTGATGGGCCGCGTCGACGACGTCGTGAACGTCGCCGGGCATCGCCTCGGCACGGCCGAGATCGAGAGCGCGCTCGTCGCGCACCGCAGCGTCGCGGAAGCGGCGGTCGTGGGGCGTCCGGACGATCTGAAGGGCCAGGCGCTCGTCGCGTTCGTCACGGTCAAGCACGGAGAGCATCCGACGAAGGAGCTGCGCGCAGCACTGCTCGATCACGTCGCGAACGAGATCGGAAAGTTCGCGCGCCCCGACGACATCCGCTTCACGGACATTCTGCCGAAGACGCGCAGCGGCAAGATCATGCGGCGCTTGTTGAAGGACGTCGCCGCGGGTCGCGCGGTGAGCGGCGACACGACGACGCTCGAAGATCTCGGCGCGCTCGCGAAGCTGCGCACCGACGAGGAATAGGACGAGCGTCAGCTGGTGATCGGCGGAGCGCTCGCTTCGGCGACGCCCTGCGCGGCGAGGATCGCGAGGTTCTTCTCGATCGCGGCCGTGTCGCAGTGCACGTGGAACGAGATCGCGCGGCCCCATCGGAGCTGGATCACGAACACACCGCGGTTCGGAAGCGGGCGGCCGTCGGGCGCGAAGACCTCGTCACGCCACTCGAGCGCGGCGATGGTGCGCCACGGCGGGCCCGACACCGCGAGCGCGTCGAGCGTGAAGCGGATGCCGGGGAGCACCTTCGCGAGCCGTGCGTACCAGTCGGCGATGCGCTCGGACGAAGAGCGTCGGCCCGAGAGCGCGTGCTCGCCCGCGAACCAGTGCTCGGCGCGCGGATGGAACTGCGCGCGGATGAACGCGTAGTCGCCTGCGTTCAGTCGATGCACGATCTCGTGCAGCCGCCGTCGCACGAAGAAGTGGTACACGGCTCAGCCGCCCGCGAGCTGCTTCGCCATCGCGTCGGCGAGCGCCGTCGCGGCCGAGAGCGGGCGCACGAACACGGTGAGGCGCTTCACGAGGCCCGCTTCGTCCATCTCGATCAAATCGATCCCGTCGAGCTTGCGGCCACCGACGCTCGCCTCGAAGACGAGCGCGCCCTGCGTCGTGCTCTCGAGCGCGTCGGTGTAACGGAAGTCCTCGAAGACGCGCATCACGCCGCGGAGCACGAAGCCGACGGAGTCGCGGCCGCGGTAGGGGCGAAACGCGATCGGGCTCAGGAACTCGACGTCCTCGGCGAGCGAGGCGACGAGCGCGTCGGCGTCACGCGCCTCCACGGCCTTTCGAAATCGTTCCATCGGAACCTCCGAGGATCGGACTAGCTCGTCATATTGATATCGTCAACATCAATGTGAACGTCGTCAGGATTGCGCTAGTCTCGAAAGCATGGTCACGAGAGCCGTCCGGCCCGCGAAGAAGCCAGCGGGTCGCTATCACCACGGAGGTCTGGCAGACGCGCTCGTCGCGGCCTCGCTCGAGATCGTGCGCGAAGAAGGCTCGGGCGCGCTCTCGCTCAGCGCAGCGGCGCGGCGCGTCGGTGTCTCGCCGCAGGCCAGCTACAACCACTTCACGAGCAAGGAGCAGCTCCTCGCGGCCGCCGCGGCCGACGTGGTGACGCGGCTCGCCGATCACATGCGAGCGGCCAGAGAGAAGGCACGTAGTCCTGGCGCGGCGCTCGAGAGCGCGGGCATCGCGTACGTGACGTTCGGTTGTGCGCGCCCGGCCGAGCTGCGTCTGCTGAGCGCGCCCGAGCTCGCGGACAAGACCCGACATCCCGCGCTGCTCGCAGCATACGAGCTCGCGTTCGGCGTGCTCCTCGAGGCGATCACGGGCGCGCAGCATGCAGGTGTCGTGCGCCGCGGCGACGTGCGTGCCCTGGCGCTGCCGGCGTGGGCGATCGTGCACGGCATCGCGTCGCTCGTCATCGACGGCCAGCTGGCGACCAGCGGCACCGAGGATGATCCCGAGCGGCTGGCGCGCGACGCGCTACGCGTGCTCTTCTCGGGCCTGCGCGATCGCTCTTAGATCGTTTCGCTGGCTCGCTCGTCTCTCCTCGCTCGCGAGGAGGAGACGAACATGACGAAGCGAATGTGGATGCTCGGAGCGATCGTGGCGATGGTCGCAGGCTGCGGCGGCGCGGTCCATCACGCGGACGAGCCGACGCTCGCGGCGCGGGCGCGGCCGCTCTCGGAGCAGGCGCCGGCGAGCGCGGAGCTCGCGTCGGCGTGCGATCGGAGTGTGTGGTCGTTCCGGCCGGCGCAGGCGGGGCGATACCGGTTCGAGGCGCAGAGCGACGTGCCCGTGTCGCTGCGGCTCTTCTCGACGAATCCGGATCTCTATCTCGAGACGGGCCGCACCGAGGGCGGCACCGCGCGCATCGAGTCGACGCTCGATCCCGACACGACCTACGCCGTCACGATGGCGAGCACCGAGTGCCGACCCGCACACGTCGCCATGTCGGTCGCGCGCAGCGACTGAAGCTCAAGGAGTCGCGTCGATGCCGGCATCGGCCGTGGAGGCATCGGCCATCGAGGCATCCGTGACCGACGCGTCCCCACCATCGGCAGCGACGCCGCCATCCGCGGACGCGTCGCGCACGCTCGCGTCGCGCGGGGCGGGCCCGGCGTCACGCGCGACGAACGCGTCCGTCGTGAAGAAGCCCGCGTCTCGGCGGGACGCATCGATCACCTCGGCGTCGACGGTCGTGCCGAGCAGCGTCACGTGCACCGTCATCGGAGTCAGAGACGACGACTGATAGAACAACAATGGCGTCGTCTCGAGAACACCGCCGCTCACGCTCGCGGCGATGGGTGTGTCGAGCTGGTCGACGAGACCGCCCGCGGCGTCACGCAGCTCCGCGTGCACCGCCACGCAGGCATTGCCGTCGGGCGCGGTGTCGCTCGCCGTGACGACCACGACGACGGAGGCGGTGGCGCTCTCGAACGCGAGCGGCTCCTCGGCGCGCGAGATCGCGACGTTCGAGATGCCGGAGAAGTCACCGAGCGGGCCGCGGCAGCTCTGGACGCGGGGCCGGTAGCACGCCGATGCGAATGGGATGGAAACGAGCACGAGCGCGAGCGAAAGGGTTCCCAGCGCGCGCATCAGAAAGATCCCCGCAACGTGACGTATCCGCCGTTGGTGTCGGCCGAGAAGGAGAACTGCGGTACGTCGGGCACGTCGCGTCCGAGCGCGCCGACGATCGTCATGATCAGCCCCGCCAGCTGCGTCAGCGAGAAGACGACCGGCAAGAGGCCCTCTTCGAAGTGGAGGTTGTCGTGGATGCAGCTCGCGCCGGAGAGCATACCGAGCACGGGCCCGACCACCGGCACGAAGTGCCAGCCCGCGTATTGGTCGTTGCAGCTGAGTGGCCCGAGCGCGATCGATCCGAGATAGGCCGCGCCCCACACGACCGATGCGACGTAGCCCACCGCGAGAAACGAGACGCCCGTGACGAGAAGCCTTTCGCGAGCGACGTGACGAGTCTCGATCGGCGGCGCCTCGTCGGCGGGCGGCGCCAGCTCGACCGCGCGGGGCGTGCCCCATGCGGGAGCCGACTGCGCCGAAGCGGTCGTGGTGCTCAGCGCAGTGGTGCTCAGCGCGATCGCGGCCGACAAGCAGAGGAAGAGGAAACGGTGACGCATCTCGATTGTGCCTCGGCGGGCCGGCATCGGCCCTCGCGACACACTGGAGCAACCGCTGCGCCAGGCCTATGGCTTGCGGCCGATCACGAAACGGACGAACAGCGCCGACGCGGGGAACGGAAGCGCGATCGAGAGCGCGGCCTCGAGCACGCTCTCGCTCTCGCCGCCGATCAGGTGCCAGGCGAAGAAGAGCGCGAACGGCGCGATCATCGCGCCCAGCCACGCGCCGAAGCCCGTCGGCAGCCGTCGCACCTTCACCGCGAGAAGCATGACGTCGGCCGCGATCAGGCTCACGACGACGCCCGACGCGATGACGCTCGAGAAGAGCATCGCGATGACCCACGAGTCGAAGTGTTGGCCCGCGAGGAAGCCCGGAAGAAAGAGCACGTCCGCTGCGCCACCGAGCGCCAGGTGCGACACGGTCGCCAGAGCGAACATGGTGAGGAAGGGACCGAGCAGCGTGGGGCGGATCCAGGGCGCGAAGTCCGTCATGTCCGTGAGCGTGGCCCGCGAGCCGGCCCTGCGCCATGGTGCCCGCGCATGAGCGAACGGTCGTACGCGGTCACTCTCTTCGGTGCGACGGGCTTCACGGGCGGCTTGGCGGCGCGTTACCTCGCCGATCACGCGCCGACCGGGCTGAAGTGGGCGATCGCGGGCCGGAACGCGACCAAGCTCGAGGCGGTGCGCCGCGAGCTCGAGGGAACACAGTGTCCGCCGAGCGCGGTGCTGCAGGCAGATGCCTCCAACACCGGTGCGCTGCTCGAAGTCGCGCGCGCGAGTCGCGTGATCGCGAGCACCGTCGGTCCGTTCGTCGTGCACGGCATGCCCGTCGTGCGTGCGGCCGTCGCGGGCGGTGCGGACTACGTCGACATCACGGGTGAGCCGGCGTTCGTCTCGCAGACGGTCGACGAGCTGGGCGCCGACGCCGAGCGCGAGAAGCTCCGCATCGTGAGCTGCTGCGGCTTCGACTCGATCCCGCACGATCTCGGCGCGCAGTTCTGCGTCGAGACGCTGAACGCGCGCGGCGGCGAGGGCCAGCCGATGCGCGTCGAGGGATTCGTGCGCAGCCGCGGGACGTTCTCGGGCGGAACGTGGCACTCGGCGGTCGGCGCGTTTTCGCAGCTCCGCAGCTCGATGCCGAAGCGCGAGAGGGCGAGCGGACCGCGACGCGCACGCGGGCTCGCTCCGAAGATCCGCTGGGTGCCCGAGCTCGCGTCGTGGGCGATGCCGCTGCCGACGATCGATCCTGCGGTCGTGATCCGCAGCGCGAACGCGCTCCCCGAGTACGGCCCCGACTTCCGCTACGGTCACTACGCGCGCGTGAAGCGTCTGCCGACGGTCGTGGCGAGCGCGATCGCCGTCGGATCGATCGTAGCGCTGGCCCAGCTCGCGCCGACGCGCGCGCTGCTCTTGAAGGTGAAAGCACCGGGCGATGGCCCGAGCGCCGAGCAACGCCACAAGTCGTGGTTCGAGGTCACGATGATCGGCACGGCCGGGCCCGCAAAGGCCACGATTACGGTGGCCGGCGGCGATCCGGGCTACAGCGAGACCGCGAAGATGATCTCGGAGAGCGCGCTCTGCCTCGCGCTCGATCGCGAGAAGCTGCCGAATCGATTCGGCGTGCTCACGACCGCGAGCGCGATGGGCCTCGTGCTGCGCGAGCGGCTCGTGAAGGCCGGGATCCGCTTCGACGTGAAGAGCTGATCAGCTCGCGTTCGCGAACACCAGCGCCGACGCCGCATCGCCGGCCGAGGCTGCGAGCTCGCTCGCTTCACGCATGAGCGACTCGGCCGCGTCGCCTTCGCCGCTCGCCAGCAGCATGCGCGCGCGCACGCCCGTCGCGCGCGCGACGATCGCCGTCGAGCCCGCGGCCTTCGCCCGCGCTTGTGCGACGGTGAGCGGATCGATCGCTTGCTCGGGCTTGCCCGACTCGACCAGCACTTCGGCGTAGTGGAGCGAGGCGAGCGCGAGCAGCGCGTCGCTGCCCGTGGGATCGGCGGAGAGCAGCTCGCACGCGCGCCGGTATCCGTTGCTCGCCGCGGTGAGGTCGGCCTCGCGATGACGCAGGCCGCCGAGCTCGAGATGCGCCTCCGCCTCGGTGCGGCGATCGGAGAGACGCCCCGCGATCTCGATCGCCTGACCGAGCAAGCGCGTCGCATCGCGCGCGCGATCGCGACGCGCGGCGACACGGCCGAGCTGGAGCGACATGCGCGCGCGCTCCTTGGTCGCCGGACCGACCAGCTCGAGCGCCTCGCGGAGCACGCCATCGGCGCCCGCGTAGTCGCCCATCGCTTCGAGTGCCTCACCGAGCTTGCGGCTGAACGTGACCACGGCGCGATCGAGCGCGTCGTCGCCCGAGATCATCAGCTCGCGGCGCGCGAGATCGAGACCGCGCCGGAACGCGAGGACCGCGGCGTGGGGATCACCACGCGTGAGCGCTGCATCGCCCATGCGCTCGAGCAGCAAGAGCGCGCTCATCGGCTCGCCGGCGCGGTAGGCGTGCTCGGCGCGGACCTCGAGAGGCGCATCGTCGCTCGCCGTCGACGCGAGCGCAGAGGCATGCAGCTCCTTGCGGGCTTCGGCCGGAATCGACGCCTCGACCAGCTCGCGAATGAACGGATGCGCGACGATCACCTCGCCGTTGCTGAGCTTCACGAGGCCGAGGCGCGTGAGCCCATCGAGCGGCGTGAGATCGTTGCCGGGCGCCAGCTCCTTCACTGCGTCGATCGGGGCGCGCTCGCCCAGCACCGTGATCGTCTGCAAGAGGCGTCGCGCCGGCAGCTCGAGGCGCTCGATGCGCGCCATCACGGCATCGGCGAGACGCGGCGGGAGCGAGTCGTCGTGTGCCGACGTGCCGCCGAGCGCCTTCACTTGTTCGAGGTAGAGCGGCAGGAACAGCCGCGTGCCGGGATCGGTCGTCGTCTCGCGCGACACGGGGCGCGCGCGATCGGGCGCGGTGCCCGCGAGGAAGTGGCGCGACTCCTCCTCGTCGAGCCCACGCAGCGCCAGGTTCACGAGCGCCGGATGCAGCGTGCCGGTCTCGCGCACGGGCACGCTCGCCGTGACGAGCAGGAGCGACGAGAGACCCTCGTTGTCGAGCAGCGCCGTGAGCGCGGCCTGCGAGAGACCGTCGGCGCCGTGCAGATCGTCGACCATGACGATCACGAGGCCGCTGCCGCTCTTGCGTGCCGCGAGCCGCACACCTTGGGCGAGCGCTGCGCCCACCGCGCCTGCGCGTGAGCTTCCGGGAAGGCCCGTGAGCCCCTTCGGATCGAGCACCTCGGAGATGCCGGCGCGCACGAGTGGATCGAGCAGCGCGTTGTTCGCCAGCTCGCTCAGGCGCGAGGGCTCGACGTCGAAGAGCTTGGCGAGCAGCGCGCGGATCGGGTGATAGGGCACCGGCGCCCACGACGGATGGACGCCCGCGATGACGACGAAGTCGGCAGCGGCCTCCGAGCGCGCCGCGAGCTCGCTCATCAGCCGCGTCTTGCCGACGCCGGGCTCGCCCACGAGCCGCAGCCAGATCACGCGATCGTGCGCACTGGTACGCAGCTCGGCGAACTTCTCGATCTCCGAGAAGCGGCCGACGACCGGCCCGCGCGGGACCGGCGGCGCGGTCGAGGTGCGCTGCGGCATGGGCTGCGTCGGCCCGGTCCCGGTCCGCGGCACGGTCGAGAACACCCCCGTGAGGCGTGCACCGCAGTCGCCGCAGAAGCGGACGGTCGCCGGGTTGAGCGCGCCGCACGAGGGGCACTTGGTGCCGGCGGCCTTCTGCTCCGGCGGCGCCACGGCACTGCGCAGGGCTTCGTCGAGCTCGTCGGCCGACTGGAAGCGCCCGCTCGCCTCCTTGGCGAGCAGCTTCTTGGCGATGTCGGCGAGCGGGATCGGGATGTCGCGGAACGGCGCGATCTCGCGCGGCTCGGGCACCGGATCGTGGATGTGTCTCAGCACCACCTTCGTCGGCGTATCGTCGGTGTACGGCAGCCGATCGGTCAGCAGCTCGAAGAGCATCACGCCGAGCGAGTAGAGATCGGCGCGCGCATCGAGCGGATCTCCGCGGCCCTGCTCGGGGCTCATGTAGTCGGGCGTGCCGCAGACGAGGCCCGGCGTCGTGATCGACGTCGACTGCGAGCCCGTGATGGTCGCCAGGCCGAAGTCCACGACCTTCACCTGATCGTCGCCGCGGCGCGATCGCAGGATGAGGATGTTCTCGGGCTTCAGATCGCGATGGATGACGCCCAGCGCGTGCGCTTCCCCGAGCGCGGACACGATGCGCCGCAGGATCATCACGATGCGCGCGAACGGAAGTGGGCCTTCCTCCGCGATGACGGTCGCGAGATCCTTGCCCGCGAGGTGCTCCATCACGAGATAGAGGATCCCGTCGTCGGTGCGGCCGAAGTCGATGATGCCGACGCTCGACGGATGGTTCAGGCGGCTGGCGGCGCGCGCCTCGTTGTAGAAGCGGGCGACCGTCTGGTCGTCACCGAGCAGGTGCGGATGGATGACCTTGAGCGCGACGGTCCGTCCGAGCGCGTTCTGCACGCCGCGGTAGACTCGTCCCATTCCTCCGACGCCGATGAGCTCTTGGAGCAAGTACGCCCCACCGATCGTTCGACCGATGAGCGGGTCCCCCGGGCTCGACGGATCTTCGCGCTCGACGCCCGCACCGCAGGCGGAGCAGAAGCGCGCGGATTCCACGGACATCGTGCCGCACTGATGGCACCGCACGGGGCAGAGCGTAGCCGATGGTGACCTCCGAGCCCAAGGACGAACGCTCGGGAGATGTTGCGGCCGATCCCGGACCTTCCGGGGGGCCACCATCCGTGCGCACGGGTGCGCCGATCCTGCGGGTCGGTGCCCTGGGCTTGAACGCGTGGGCGGTCACGGTCGCGCTGCCCGCGCGCGGCACGCCGCTGATCTTCGCCGACATCGTGCTGATCTCGTTGCCCCTGCTCGCGCTGGTCCTGGGGCTGCGGATGATGGCCCGGCGCAGCGACGCGACGCTGGGGCTGCTCGCGGTCGGCGTGCCCGTGCTCCTGGTCACCGCGGTCGCCGGGCGCTCGGACGCGGCGCTGAGCGATCGCTTCGGCACGCTCACGATGATCCTCGCGGCGTTCTCGACGCTCGCTTACGTGATCGCGGCGGCCGACGCGCTGGGGCGACCGCTCTTGCTGCGCGAGACGAAGGAGACGAAGTTGGCGCTCGCCGCGCGCGCGCGACCGTCGTCGAAGGGCCTGCGCGCGCTCGTGCTCGGCACGACCAGCACGATCGCTCTCTTGCTGACGATCGTGCTGCCGGCGCTCGGCACGCACGCGAGCGCGAGCGCAGCTTGGGGCGAGGCCGCCGACGAAGGCCGGGTGCTCACCGCGATCGTCGGCGCGACGATCGCGTGCATCACGACGGCGGCGATCGTGGGCCCGACGCTGCGGGCCGAGCGAGCGGCACCGACGCGCCGAGGCGAAGGGACGCTGACGGTGACCTTGTCGTTGGTCGTCGCCGCGACGGGCGCGATCGCATGGGCAATCCTGCGAACCGTCACGCCCTAGCCCGGATCGCTGTTATTGCTGATGCGTAAGTGCGGCGATTCGATCGTGATGCGGTTGTCCGGCGGGACACTCTGC
>CAYSCF010000038.1:0-34679 GCA_964429305.1 uncultured Sandaracinaceae bacterium
CCGCCAGCCCACGCGCAGTCGATCGAGATCTGCGTGGCAAGCCGAGCGCGCCTGGCGTCCCCAAGGCGCGCGAGCACAAGACGGAGGAAGCGGCGCAGGCGTTCCTCGAGGCCGAGCGTGCTGCGCGCCTCGCCGAGGGCTACGCGATGATCGACGAGAACGCTGGGCTCGACACGCCGTTCACCGCCGACGGCAAGCCCCGCGCGCGCACCGTGCCGTCGAGGTACGCGGCGCTCGCGGACATCGTGCGAATGCACGTGCGTGCCGGCTTCCGATCGCGCGACGAGATCTCCGAGCTCGTCGAGCAGCTGGCCACCGACGCCGTCTCGACCGCACGTGCCGAGAGCGCTCGGCGCAAGCAGCCCGCGATGACCCTCGACGAGCGTACGCGCGACATGGCTATCCAGGCGCACGTCGCACAGACGGATCCTGCCGAGGGCAGCGAGAAGCTCGCCGATCTGCTCGCATGGGTCGCGGACACGGAGCGGACCGCCGTGCGCGCGATGCCGCGTCCCGATCCGTGCATCAACGGTTCGCTCGATGCCGCATTCGCCGAGCTCGATCGGATCGGCATCGTCGCGCTCCAAGCAGCAGGCTTCACGCAGAGCGACGGTTGGTACGACGTGACCGTCGCGGCCGAGCGCCGAGGCGGTGCGAGGGGCGGCTGCTTCTATCACGAGCAAGATCTCGAGCGCGGCATCCGCGGCGAGGGTCTGATGCTGGGCTTCGGCGCGCTCGGCGGCGGCGACGACGTCGAGATCGGACACGCGATCGTGTCGACGCTGCGCGCGCACGGCGTGGAGACGATCTGGAACGAGACGAAAGAGCAGCGCATCGCGGTGCCGCCCTTCGTCTGGTACCGCCCGATCACTGCCGGAGTGGTCCGCGGAGCGGACCCGACGCAATTGCGTCGACCCGGCTAGCCGGGCACTCCTGCAGTGATCTAACCGCGCTTGCCGCGGACCTTGAGGCCCAGCTGGTTGAAGCGAAGGCGCACGCGACGCGCGCCGGTCGGCCCGGGCTTGTCGAGCAGACGCTGCGCCATCGCCTCGAAGTCGCCGCTCGTCTCGGCGAAGAGCCGCTCGTATACCTGACGCTCGAGGTGGTGCGCGACGCCGTGCAGCGTCGGCGCGCTCCGCAGCTCGAGCTCCGTCGCGCCCGTGGTCGATCTCTGCCGGGGCACGCTCGGGCTCCCCGCGGAGAGCAGCTCGCGCACGAGCTTCTCCGGAATCGGCAAGATGCGGGCGCTCTCGTGCGCTCGCCCCTCGCGCGCGGCGCTCAGCGCGTCGGCGATCGTGAACACGGCCGCGTTCGCGATCAGCAGCTCGAGCTCGCGGACGTTTCCCGGGAAGCCGTGTCGGCGCAGCTCGCTCGTGCTGTTCTTCGAGAGCACGAGCGCGACGCCGCGATCGACGTGCTTCGGCACCCTGCCGAGATGGAGCTCCGCGTGCGGCGTGCCGGAGAGACCCGACGTCTCGAGATACTCCGCGAGCAGCTCGCGATCGGCGCCGGCCGCGAGCTTCTTCTTCGAGAGAGCACGCGCGAGCGGCTCCAGATCGTCCATGCGCTCGCGCAGCGGCGGCATGGTCAAGCGCGCCGCGGGATTCAGACGCGCGTAGAGATCCGCGCGGAACGTGCCGGCGCGGACGCGTGCTCCGAGATCGGCGTTCGTCGCGGCGACGAGCTTCACGTCGACCGAGCGCGGTGAGCTCTCGCCCAGGCGCGTGATGCGCGCGTCCTGCAGCGCGAGCAGCAACATGCGCTGCGCTTCCGGTGGAAGGTTTCCGATCTCGTCGAGGAAGAGCGTGCCGCCGCTCGCTTCTTCGAAGCGCCCGCGTCGGTCGACCGCGCCGCTGAACGCGCCGCGCGTCGTGCCGAAGAGCTCGGACGCGATCAGCGTGTCGGGGATGGACGCGAGATCGACCGCGACGAACGGGCCCTTTCGACGCGTGAGCGGGTGCAGCACGCGCTCGGCGAGCGCGCTCTTGCCAGTGCCGGGCTCGCCGAGGACGAGGATCGGCAGCGACGTGCGCGCGAGCGACGTCACGTCCCTGCGCAGGCGCGCCATCGCGGGCGAGCTTCCCCACGTGTAGCCGCCGGCCTCCGGAGAGTCGGCGTGACGCGCGAGCACGCGCTCGACGAGCAGCGAGAGGGCGCGGGCATCGAACGCGGCCTCGCCCGCGAGCGACGCGAACTCGTCGACGGCGAGCGCCTCGGCCGCGTCCTGATACGCGATCTGCTCCTCGCTCGTCATGAGGATCACCGGCAGGTCGGCGCGCGAGCGGCGCAGATGCGCGAGGATCTCGATGCCCTGCAGTCTCTTGCGCCGCTCGAGGTTCTTCTCGCTCGACGGCAAGAGGCGCTCGATCGGCACGTCGAACGCCACGTCGAGCAGGACGACGTCGACGTCGCGGTTCTTGCGCAGCGCTTCGTCGGTCTCGGCCGCGTCGTGCGCGTGCGTGAGCGTGCAGCCGACGCGGCGCTCGCACGTCCAGCACGGGCCCGGAAGGTCGCATCGCGTCGCGTAGTCGTAGTCGCGCAGGAGCGCGTGGCTCAGCTCGACGTAGCGATCGCCGTCGTCGACGATGAGCAGCTTGGGTCGACGCGCGCTCATCCGTGGCCCCCGTCGCGCGAGAGGTCGCGCGCGAGCGACGTCAGGGTCTGCTCGATCGCGAGCGCATCGGCGGCGATCGACCGCACGACGAGCTCGGTGCCGCGAGAGAGCTCGCGCTCGAGGGCTGCGATGCGCGCGAAGCGCTCGCGCACGTCGGCGATGCGCGGATCGTCCACATCCAGCTCGCGCGCGAGGATCTCGAATCGCTCGCTCGGCTTGGTACCGTTCGGCGCGGTGCCGAGCACGTCGCGGAAGAGCATGTCGACGAGCACGTCGGGAATCGCGCCCGACTTGGGGAGATTCCGCGCAGCACGCGACACGTACTTGCCGACGTCGTGCGCGAGCTTGCGTGCGGTCACGTCCTTCGGCTCGCTCACGACGCAGCCTCGTCGAAGAGCGTGCCGATCGCGGCCGCATCGAAGCTCGCGACCGCATGCACGTCACCGTAGAGCTTGGCGAGGTTGTCGAGGCGGCCCGCGGGGAAGTCGTGCACGAAGACCGCGCGCTGCGCGAAGCCGGCCTTGCGGATCTCGGCGAGCACCAGCGTGCCCTGCTGATCTTTGATCCAGCGCAACGCGCGCGAGCGATCGCCACCGAAGAGCCGACGCGCAGTGGACTCGACGTCACCGACCAGAACGTCCTGCGGCGCGCGCTCGAAGCGCAGATCCACGAGCATCACGTCGCACGGCTCGGCGCGCAGGACGCGAACCGCTTCGGCCGCGGAGCGCGCCGCGATCACTTCGTAGCGATCGCCGAGGAACGTCTTGGCGAACTCCTCGTACTCGGTGCCGTCCTCGACGACGAGCATCTTCTTCTTGGCCACGGCAGAGCCATCGTAGCCTTGTTCGCGGTCGTCTCGGCGAGCAAGCTCGCGCCATGCCTCTGCAAGTGCGCTCGAAGGTCGATTCGGACGGCAGCGTCGAGATCTCGCTCGTGGACGTGCCCACGCCCGCGCCGAAGGAAGACGAGGTCGTGGTGCGCGTCGATGCCGCTCCGCTCAATCCGTCGGATCTCAACGTGCTGCTCGGACGCGCGGATCTCGCCACGTTGCAGGGGAACGCGACGTCGGTGAAGGGGCGCGTGATCGAGGGCGCAGTCGCGCAGCTCGGCGCCCGGCTCGGCAAGCCGCTGCCGGTCGGCAACGAAGGCGCCGGCCTCGTGATCGCAGCCGGGAGCTCGACCGCCGCGCAGGCGCTGCTCGGGAAGATCGTCGGCATCTACGGCGGCGCGACGTACGCCGAGGAGCGCTGTGTACCGGCTGCGCAGTGCTTGCCGCTGCCGGAAGGAACGAGCGCGGCCGAGGGCGCATCGAACTTCGTGAACCCGATGACGGCGCTCGCGATGCTCGAGACGATGCGGCGCGAAGGGCACACGGCGATCGTGCACACCGCCGCGGCCTCGAACCTCGGTCGCATGATGGTGAAGCTCTGTGCGAAAGACGGCGTTCCGCTCGTGAACGTGGTGCGCAAGCCCGAGCAGGTCGCTGCGCTGCGCGCGATCGGGGCCGTCCACGTGTGCGACTCGAGCGCGGCATCGTTCGACGAGGATCTGCGCGCGGCGATCGTGGCGACGAAGGCCACGCTCGCGTTCGACGCGATCGGCGGCGGAGAGATCGCGAGCCGGATCCTCGTTGCAATGGAGCTCGCGGCCAACGCTGGCGCCGAGCGCTACAGCCCGTACGGCTCGACGACGCACAAGCAGCTCTATCTCTACGGCGCGCTCGATCGCGGTCCGACGATGCTCACGCGCAACTACGGCATGTCGTGGGGCGTGGGCGGCTGGCTCGTGTCCAACGCGCTCGCGAAGTCGCCGCCCGACGCCTATCCGCGTCTACGCGCGCGTGTGGCGAGCGAGCTGAAGACGACGTTCGCGAGCGAGTACACGGCCGAGCTCTCGCTGCGCGAGCTGATCGATCCGACGATCATGCGTCGCTACGCGAGACAGGCCACGGGCGAGAAGTTCCTGCTGGTGCCCAGCAAGCGCTGAATCGTCGGACGGCGATCACCAGTCGCGACCGCTGATGGCCTCTTCGATGTCGACGTCGTAGCCGTACGCCTCGAGGATCGCGCGGATGTCGTCGGCGATGGCCTCGCGCGCGACGGTCTCGATCTCGCTGTCCTGCTCGTGGAAGTCCTCGTCGAGCTGATTGAAGAGCTCGGTGGTCGCCTGCGTGAGGAGGAGCACCGCATCCCCGATCGGCTTCTGCGTCTCGATGCGCTCGGCCAGCGCCCAGAGCAGCGCCTGACCGCGTGCGACGAGGCGCTTCGGGTAATACGTGTCGCCCGTCATCGGCGCGAGCATCACGCGCCCATCGAGCCGCGGGTTCGTGGGGGCCATGCGCCACGTTCCCCCCGCGCGGCGCGCGAATCAACCCGAGGCCGGCTCGTCGCCGAACGCGCGGAAGAAACGGAGCGCGACCGCTTTCGCCCACGGTGCATCGGCGGTCTCGACGACGATCGCGCCGTCGTATCGCGTGAGCGCCGCCGTCACGAGCCCGAGCCCGCGATCGACGCGACGCTCGTAGATCGCCTCCGTGGTGAGTGTCTCGGGCGAGGTGTCGAGCACGCGCAGCACGACGTTCTCTTCGCCGGTCGCTTCGAGCTCGACGACGACCTCGATCTTCACGCGGCCTGGCGGCTCCATTCGTCCCGCGGCGAGAATGGCGTTGCGCAGCACGTTCTTGAGCACGAGGACGAGGTCGACGCGGAACACTTCGATCTCGGGGGCGGGATGCGGCGTCTCGATCGCGATCGCGCCGAGCGAGACGCGCGAGGCTGCGTACTCCGCGCGCACCTCGTCGAGGATCTCCCGCAAGAGCACGTCGTCGACGCGCGTGCGCACCATCTTGCCGACGAGCTCGGCGAGCCAGCGATCGAGCTGTCCCAGCTCGGCATGCGCCTCGCGCAGACGCTCGGTCGCGCGCGCGTCACCCCGCGCGAGCGCGCTCTGGAGCTTGCCGATCTCGTGGATCGCACGTGCGGCGCGGCGGAATCCGCGATCGCGTCGCCGCAGATCGAGCTCGGGGCCGAGCGCGCGCTCGAACGCCTGCACGTGGCCGTCCCACGCGAGCGCGAGCGGCTCGCCTCCGAACAAGCGCGTGGCGACGAATTCGCGCTGCGGCGAGCTGGCGCGCCCTTCGGCGAGCGCATCGATGCCCGAAGAGACCGCACCGATGCGGTGCTTCAAGAGCTCGTGCCGGAGGCTCGAGACGAGATACGCGATGGCGGGATGCAGCTCCGGCCGCGCCGCCGCGAGCTCTCCGAGGGACTTCCCGGAAGGACGCGCGAGGATCACGACGAGCGCGGCGAGCGCGAGCACGACGGCGATCGCCGAGAGCAGCGTCGCGATCGCGAGCGGGCTCAGCGCGTCGTTCGACGGAAGCGTCGTCGCGGCGGCGGGCACGTCGAGCGCGGCGAGCGGCGTCGCCTCGGGATCGAGCTCCTCGAGCTCGCGACGCGCCACCTCGTGATCCGGCTCGTCGGGCGTGAGCGTGAGGTACTTGCGGTAGTACTCGGCCGCGCGGATGAAGAGGTGCGGGTTGTCGGGCGCCTGCTCGGCCTGCGATCGGAACGCGCGCGCGAGCGGGAGATAGAGGTGCGGATCCATGGGCGCCGTCCGCACGGCTTCTTCGAACGGCTCACGCGCGCTCGGATCGCCGGCCTCCACACGCGCGATTCCGTCGCGATAGAGCCGGTCGGCCTCGCGGATGCGGCGATGCGACTCCTGGCCCTCCGGAAAGCGCTCGTCGATCGCGAGCCATGCGTTGTACGCGGCCGGATTGCGCGTCGACTCCCAGTCGGTGAGCGCCTCGTGCCATTGCAGCGTCGCCGCCGCCGCATCCGTCGTGCACGCCGCGAGCACGAGCGCGATGACGAGCGACGCGCGCATCAAGGGCAGCCGATGAGCGTGACGTCGACCGACGCGCCGGTTGCGACGAGGACGAAGTCGTCTTGCAGCGCGACGATCGCGTGCGCAGCGTCGCTCGCGCCGACGGCGTGCGTGAATCGCGCGCCGGTCGGCGACGCCGAGAAGTCGACGAAGCTGCCTTCGATCGACCCGGAAGCGTCCGACCACGTCGCGAAGAATCCATCGCGCGCCGGCGCGATCCCGACCTGGCCGTGCGACGCAGCGCCGGGACCGATCACCGCGGCGGCCACGTGGCCGCCGTCGACCACGGCCGCCATCGCGTCTCCCGAAGGAGCGACGAAGCTCGCGCCGAGCCGGCCTGCTGCATGAGCGACCGCGACGCGCGAGGTCGCCATCGCCGCGCCCAGCATCACCGGAGCGCTCGCATGCCCCGAAGCGTCGAGCCGCACGACGTACGCGGCTGCGTCTGCCTCGTAGCCGACCACGTAGCCGTCGTCGGTCACGGCGATCGAGGGCACCGCATCGGTGCGCGCGACCACACCGGTCGGCGCATCGAGCGGACCGACGTTGAGGCCCTCGCTCTCGAGCCACGCGCCCATCACGCCTCCCGGCCCATTCGAGATCGCGAGCGCGAGCGTGTCGAGCACCATGGTGGGATCGCCGATGGGCCCGCTGCCGGCGACACGGAAGCACGATGCGCCTCCGACGGCGATCGTACAGACGACGTAGTCGCTGCCGTCGAACGCGACCGTCACCGGGCCGGGGATCTCCTGATCGACCGGGCCGATCACGACGGGATCGCCCGTGATCGTTCCGTCGAGCGCGACGTGCTGGAGCGTCAGATGCGCGAGCCGAGGCAGCATCGGCCGACCGACGTACGCGATCGCCAGATCACTCGAGCCCCGCGCGATCGCGAGCACGGGCACGGGATCGGTCGTGCTGAGCATGCGAGTCGAGCGCGCGGTCGGTGTGGCGCAGCGTGCAGGTGCTTCGTGCGTGGCCGGCGTCCCGCCGCACGCGGCGAGCGCGAGCACCGCGGTGGCCATGCAGCGCACGTCAATCGATCGTGATGACGAGCGTGCCTTGTGACGTGGTGTTGCTCTGCGTTCCGAAGTAGACGCCGAGGCCGATCGCGAGACCGACCGCGACGAGGCTGCCGCCGAGAATGCCCCAGAACGCGGGCTCTTCCTCGATCGGGCGACCGGGCGCCGGCACCGCGATGCGCAGCGGCGCCGCGACGTCACCGCGCGAGGCGAGCGGCAGACCGCCCGCGTCGACAGCCTCGAAGTAGTACTCGACGAGCGGCGGGCTGACGTCGTTGCCGGGGATCGTCGCAGAGTAGGTTCCGTCGGAGCCGCGCGTGCAGTCGATACGACGAAAGACGGCGTCCGAGCCTTGGCGATAGGCGAGCACGAGCGAGCGAGCGCGATGATCGGGATCTTCGAGCGTCGCCGTGAGCGAGACGCTCGTGCCGCGCACGGCCTGCGGCGGCGAGCTGTGCGCGATCGCGACGGGCCGCATCGGCGCGGTGCCGGGCCGGCCGTCGGCCTCCCATTGCGTGCGCACGCCGTCGAAGAAGGCGCGGAAGCGCGGCGAGATCTCCGAGCCCGCCTGCGTGTCCGGCGCGAGGCCGAGCAGCGCACGCCATGCGCCCGATGCCTCTTCTTGGCGACCGAGCGAGAGATACGTGAGCGCGAGGTAGCGGTAGATCTGCCCTTGCTCGGCCGACGTGTTGCCGGAGCGCACGAGCGCCGCCGAGAGCGTCTGCAGCGCTTCTTCGAAGCGAACCTCGTCGTACTCGCCGATACCACGCTCGATCAGAGGGTTCTGCGCGAGGGCCGTCTGCGGGAGCAGCGAGCCCGCCGTCACGAGAGACAGGATCAGAGCCGTGCGTGCGAGGAGCCGCGCCATAGGCCCCGGACGTTATCACAGCGCCAGCGCGTTCGAACCGGTTCGCGATTCGCAGGTCCGCGCGCGACCGGCTACGATGGCGCCTGCGATGGGTGACAACCGACTCTTTCTCTCGCAGGCCGTTCTCGACCGGTGGCTCGGCGAGGGCCGCGTCGAGGTCGATGGCGAGGTCATGACGACGCTGCCCGACCGCCGGAATTTCTGTCTGAAGACCGCGGTCCTGTTCCAGAACGAGCTGACGGGCGCGGGCGACTCGTCCGATCTGCTCGGGCGGGTGAAGGACGTCGATCAGATCGCGGCGATCGGCGGCGACTACTCGTCGGGCTCGGTCATCCTCGGCGATCTCGCCTACGAAGTGGCCGAAGGGTTCGTCGGCGAGCCGCTGCCGGACGATCCCGGCATGTCGCGCACGCCCTCCGGCCCGCACGATCTGGCAGCTGCGATGCAGCGCGCGACGGGCGCAGGAGATGGATCGAGCGAGGTCGATCTTCTCGCCCGCCTGTTCCTGGAAAAGCGATGACCGAATCGAACGGCTCGCCCCTCCCGTCCGCGGGCGCGACGCCCGCTCCCGTCCGGGCCCTCCGTGACGAGCACTCTTGCAGGGCGCGATGACCCTGCTGACGGCGCTCTTCGCGCTCACGGTCGCGCTCTACGTCGCAGCATGGGCGGCGCAGGTCGTGTTCCTCGTGCGCGGGTCCGAGGCGCTCGGCCGCGCGGGAGCGCTCTTGCTCGCGCCGGCCGCGCTCGCGCACGTCGGCTTCGTGGCGGCCTCCGTGAGCGACGGCGGAGCCCGGCTGGGCGACATCCATCAGGTGCTCGTCGTCGGCGCGCTGCTTCTCGTCCTCGCGTTCCTCGGCACGGCCTACGCGTATCGCGAGCGCCTGCCGCGCGTGTCGGTGCTCGGCGCCTTCATCACGCCCATCTGCCTGCTCTTCATCCTGCTCGCCGCGTTTCATCGCGGCGTCGGTACGGTGCCCGACGACGTGCGCTCGTACGTGTTGCCGGTCCACATCATCGTGAACGTGCTGGGCGAGACGGCGTTCGCGCTCGCGTTCGGCGTCGCGGTCGCCTACGTGCTCCAGGAGCGGCAGCTCAAGCGCAAGAAGCTCACGGGCTTGTTCCAGCGTCTTCCGCCGCTCGACGTGCTCGACACGATGGGCTTTCGCCTCGTCAGCGTGGGCTTTCCGCTGCTCTCGATCGGCGTGGTGAGCGGCGCGCTCTGGGCCGTGCGCCTCGATCCCGGCGCGCCTCCGATCACGATCGCGCAGGCGTTCGGTGTGCTCGCGTGGCTGATGTTCGGCGGCATCTTGCTGCTGCGCGTGGCCGCCGGATGGCGCGGACGGCGCGCCGCGATCGGCACGATGCTCGGCTTCTTCTGCACGTGCCTCCTGCTCGTCGGCTACGTCGTCGGCAGTGGCCCCGTGAGCGGAGGCTGAGCGCTCGTGGCCGCGGACATCTTCGTCGTCGGGCTCTCGTATCGCACCTCACCGGTCGCGCTGCGCGAGAAGCTGGCCGTGCCGAACGCCGAGCTCGCCGCCGCGGTCGAGCGGCTCAAGAGCGAGCTCGCGCTCGACGAAGCGTTGATGGTCGCGACGTGCAACCGCGTCGAGGTGTACGGCGTCGCGAGCGATCCGACCGCCGCAGCGCGTACGAAGAGCTGGCTCGAGCGGCCGCTCGGCGTCGGCGCGCTCACCGGCCACACGTACGAGCGAAACGGGCGCGATGCGGTGACGCATGCGTTCCGCGTCGCTTCCAGCCTCGATTCGATGGTCGTCGGCGAGCCGCAGATCCTCGGTCAGGTGAAGGACGCCTACGCGGCGGCGACGGGCGCGGGCGGGCTCGGCACGCTGCTCGATCGCTGCTTCGCGCGCGCGTTCGCGGTGGCCAAGCGCGTGCGAAACGAGACGGGCATCGCGTCCGGTGCGGTGAGCGTGAGCTCGATCGCATGCGACGTCGCCAAGGGCATCTTCGGCGACCTGAACGGCAAGCGCGTGCTGCTCGTCGGCGCCGGCAAGATGGGCGAGAGCGCGGCCAAGCACCTCGCGAAACAGGGCGCGAAGATCTTCGTGCTGAACCGCAGCCGCGAGCGCGCCGTCGAGCTGGCGGCCGCGTGCGGTGGCGAGCCGCGCGGGATGAACGAGCTCGAGAGCGAGCTGGCCGTCGCCGACGTCGCGATCACTTCGACGTCGAGCGATCGCTTCGTGATCACGGTCGACTTGATGAAGGAGGTCATGCGGAAGCGAAAGCACCGCCAGATCTTCTTCATCGACATCGCCGTGCCGCGTGACGTCGATCCGCGCGTGGGCGAGATGGACGGCGCGTTCGTCTACGACGTCGACGATCTCGGCAAGGTCGCGCAGGAGAACATGGCCGCGCGCAAGCGCGAGGCCGACGCGGCCGAGAAGATCATCGAGCACGAGACGCGCGAGTTCGAAGAGTGGCGCAAGCAGCAGGATCTGAAGCCGCTCATCGTCGGCATCCGACAGCACGTCCACGCGACGCTGACCGCCGAGCTCGAGCGCACGCTGCCGCGCCTGACGGGCGACAAGGACAAGGACAAGGCGGCGCTCGAGCGGATGATCGAGGCGATGGTGAACAAGGTCGTCCACCATCCGGTCGCCGAAGTGAAGCGCGCGAGCGAGCGCGGCGAGGTCGAGATCGTGAACGCGGCCGCGAAGCTGTTCCCGATGGGCGAGAAGAAGGAAGCGCCGCCCGCGACGCCCGACGCGGCGCCTGCCAAGAGCCGCGGCTAGATGCGAGGCCCGGCGCGGTTGCTCGCTTCGACGAAGCGGTTCACCGCGAGTCGTGTCGCATCCAGAGCCTGCGCGCGTGCCTCTCCGCTGGCCGACTTGAGAACGTGAAGGGTGGCGGCGAGCGCGAGCCCGCTCTGCCGCAGCTCATCGGCTCGGCCCGCCGGCAACGCGGCGATCGCAGCTTCGAGCGGAACGAGCGCGTGCTCGACGCCCGCGACGTCGGCCAGATCCGGCCGCTCGACGCGAAACAGCGGATTGACTCCGAGACCCGCATCGATGACGTGAAGGACGGCCACGTCGGCGGCTCGCGCCGGATCACGACGGAGCCGTGCCTCGATGCGCCGGTCGACCTCGAGCGCGTGCTCGTCTGCGCGCGCTTCGAGATCGGCGCGCGCGTGAAGCAGCTCCGAAGCGGCGGTGTCGTACTCGGCAAGAGCACCTTCGAGCGCGGGACCTCCTTCTCGTTCGCGGCGTTGAACAGCCGTCATCGCGTCCTCGGCTCTTCGCGCCGCGCGATCGAGCCGGGCGCCGGCCGCTCGCACGTCGCTCCACGGAGGACTCGGCATTCCGATGCCGACCTCGCTACACGAGACCCTGGTCATCGGGATCCGGACGCTGGACCACGAGCCCGACGAATCGACGGCGACCCGATCGAACGCCGCGACCGCCGCGACGATGTCTCGGTGCTGCACGAGGCACGTGTCGATGGCGGTCAGGCGGTCCCAGTCCCGATGGATCGACCGCTGTTCCTCGGCATCCGCGCGTGTCGTTCGCGCCGCAGCCGTCGATGGCGATCCGAACGCCCGGACCACCGACAGCACGAGCGAGACGAGTAGATAGAGGACGAACGAGACGACACCCAACCAACCGCGAACGCCGAGACGAAACATGACGGAACCTCCGCTCTCGTTCTCGGGGGAGCCCCGCAAGCGTTGCCTCACGCGATATTCGCGAGTCTCCTCACGCCACCACTATCGCCATCGTTGACCTCTCCATCGGAGGCGCCGACGCTAGCCGGATGCGGCACTCACCTCTTCTCTTGCTCGCTCTCGCGCTCGCCGTCGTCTCCTGCACGACCGCACCGGCGGCGACCAACGACCAGAACACGCTGCGGCCGCGCAGCAATCCGATCGAGTACGTCGGCATGACCTTCGAGGTGCCCGTCACGACCGACGCGGACTTCGTCGCCATCGTCGATCCGATCTTCGGGCCGGGCGCGGCAGCTGGCACGTTCGTGAACGAGCACGAGATCCACCACGGCGTGTTCCTCACGACGATGGCCGACTCGCGAACGCCGACCCAGGCCGTCGTGACGCTCTACATGAACCCGCCGGCCGACACGCATCACATGATGCGCACGATCCTGCAGGTACCGGTGTCCTTCACGTACGGCGCTGTCTACATCGATGCGGTGCGCGCCGCTCTCGCGACGACCGCGAGCGTCGTGGCGAGCGGCGACACGATGGAGCCCTGGCACCTCGAGTACCACGTCGCATCGCCGCACGGCGGCGACCTCGTGATCCAGACCGAGTACGCGAGCGCGCACACCGTCGTTCGCTTCCGCACCGCCGCGCCGCAGACCTCGCTCGCGCCCGGCATGGTGAACACGCCCGCGTTCACGGGCGATCCGTGGGAGACGCTGAGCGGCACCGTGTTCTTCGAGCTCTCGCGCGACGAGTTCTCGTTCTTCTCCAACCGCGCCTACGGCATCTCGTCGGGCGCGCTGCAGAACTTCCAGGACTTCCACTTGCTGCCGCACGACTGGCTGCGGCTCACGGTCACGCCGCATCTCGAGAACCAGGACGTGAACGTCGCGTTCGAGGTGATCACCGTCGATGGTCGCCGCGTGCCGTTCGCGAACGCGCCCGCCTCCGTCGTCGCGGGCGAGCAGTTCCAGGAGAACGTGTTCTCGATGGTCGACTCGATGAACGCGGCGGAGGCGGCGACGCCCGGCAGCTCGACGCCGTGGGAAGTGCCGTTCTACTACGACGATCCGACCGGCGGCGGCGTGGTCAGCGTCATCGCGCAGGGCCAGCACGGCGTGTTCTCGATCGCGTACGCGGTCGCTTCGCCGGCGCGTCCGCTCGTCGACACCGACTTCGTCCCTTACCAGGGCATGGTCACGATCCCCGATCACATCCCGACGCCGCAGACGTGCGCGCAGCTCGGATCGGTCGATGCGCTCTCGGGTCAGTTCCTGATCCACTTCGATGCGTCGAGCACGCTTCGCTCGAGCCCGAACGTGCCGATGCCGCTCGCCGGTCCGGTGTGGGGCAGCATCTATCACGCGGTCGACGTGACGATCACGGGCCCGGTCGCTGGTGCGGTCCCCGTCGCGAACATCCACTTCGATCGCATGGACATCTCGGCTGGCCCATCGACGATGGAGTACACGGTCGACGCCGTCCTTCCGGGCGGTCAGCAGTACCAAATCCTCGGTTTCATGGACACGGACGGCAACGCCGACCCGATGGATCCCGGTCCCGACGTAGGCGATCCGGTGATGATCCCGATCGGCGGCTTCCCGATGCAGTGCGCGCAGCAACACATCACGGCGGAGTTCGCGCTGCTCTTGCCCGCGGGCGTGTGAACGCCAGGGCCTCTCTGCTCGCGATCGCGCTCGCAGCGTGCGGTCACGACGCGCCCGTCGTCGAGACGTCGACCTCTTCGACGATGCTGCTCGATGCCGACGGAACGAGCGCGTGGGTGACCTCGCCGGACGACGATGCTCTCGTCCGCGTCTCGACGAGCGATGGCAGCGAGCTCGCGCGCATCGCGATGCCGGGCGAGCCGCAGGAGATCGCGTCGACGGGCACCGAGCGCGTGGTGACGCTCGGTCGTACGGGCGCGGTCGTCGTCCTGCACGCGGACGACACGAGCGAGACGCTCACGGTTCCCTGCGCGTGGACGCGATCGGTCGCGTCGCTGCACGGCCGCACGTTCGTCACGTGCCCCGACGACGATCGCGTGATCGAGATCGACGCGGGCGCGCCGCGCGTCGTGTGGACGATCGCGCTCGCCGGTGAGCCGACGGCCATCGCGATCGCGGGCGAGCATCTGGCGGTGACGCTCGCGCGAGCTCGCGCGCTCGCGACGTTCGATCTCTCGATGGGCGCGCCCACGCCGATCGCCACGACGCCGCTGCCCGTCGACGCGATGCGCAGTGCGTCTCAGCCCGCCTCGATCGCCGCCGATCCGCACGGTGGGTTCGCCGCGCTCTATCTTTCGGTCGCCAACGACGGCAACCGCGATCTGCCGCCCGAGAGCGGGGGCTACGGTGCGTTGGTCGACGGCAGCCCACGCATCGAGCCGCGCGTCTTCGGCCCGTGCGGCGATCGGTACGCGCGCTTCGACGGCGGAGAGCTCGCGATGAGCGGGCCGTCGGCCATCGCGATCGGCGGCGGGCTCGTGTGGATCGCGAACCTCGCGACCGACAACGTGCTCGTCGCGCGCTGCACCACGCACGACGACGCGAACGTCGGCGGCACGCTCGACGTGCTCGCGACCTTTCGCGTCGGGCGCGCGCCGCGCGGGATCGTGCTCTCGACCGATGGGCGCGCGGCGTACGTCGACCTCGGCTTCGACTGGGCGATCGCGAGGCTCGACGCTCCGGATGCGCGCGCCGGCAGCCGCCTCGATCCGGCGTGGACGCGGCGTCGCACGCGCGGCACGACAACGCTCTCCGACGCAGCACTGCGCGGACGCAGCCTCTTCTTCGACGCCGTCGACACGCATCTGACGCCGAGCGGCGTGGTCTCGTGCAGCACGTGTCATCCGCGCGGCGGCGAAGACGGGCTCTCCTGGTTTCTCCACACGACGAACGTCCCGCGCAAGCTGCGTCGGACGCCCGCTGCGTGGGGCGCGCGGACCGCGCTGCTTCCGTACCACTGGGACGGTCAGTTCACCGACGCTGCGACGCTCGCGCAGACGACGACGCACGAGCTGATGAACGGTGACGGATTGCTCGTCTCGTTCGACGACATCGCGGCGTATCTCTCCGAGCTGGCGCCGCCGCCGACACGCATGCCCGACGATCCGGCGGCAGCGACGCGCGGCGCGGCGATCTTCGCGAGCGCGGGCTGCGCGACGTGTCACTCGGGCGCGTACTCCGCCGACGGTCTTTCGCACGCGGTCATTCCCGAGTCGCAGGACGCGGATGCGCGCTTGGCGGCGGTCGACACGCCGTCGCTCGTCGCCGTGCGTGCGCGGGCCCCTTTCTTCCACGACGGATCCGCGGCTACGCTGCGCGCGACGATCACGGTGGCGGGGGACACCCACGGCACCACGAGCACGCTGACCCCGACCGAGATCGACGATCTCGTCGCCTATCTGGAGAGCCTCTGATGAAGAACCGACGAGCGGGTCTCTTGTCCACGATGGCGTGCCTGATGGCGTGCACGACGAATCCTCCACCGGGAGACTCGGACGCGGGAACGGATGCCGGCGCGGGAGCGGTCGACGCCAACCAACACGACGCGAACGACCTCGACGCGTGGGTGCCGCCCGTTCCGGCGACGACGATCACGGCAGGCAACGCGGTGGGCCCGACCGACCCGCTCTGGGACGGGCAGCAACGATTTCTCTACGACACGTGGGGAGCCGAGGCGACGCACTCCTGGCCACCGGTCGACTTCATGCTCGGGCTGATGACGAGCGAGCCCGCGGTGTTCGGAAACCAGTACGAGCACTTCGGCTTCTTGCCCGATCCGTCGACGGACTTTCCGATCGGCATGCGGCGCGGCATCGACGATCCGACGCTGCTCCACGAGACGTGCGCCGTCTGTCACGTCGGTGCGCTGCCCGATGGGACCGTGTGGCTCGGCTTGCCGAACACGCGGCTCGACTTCGAGGGCTTCCGGCTGGCCGTCGATCAGCGCTGGGTCGCCGCCGGTCACCCGTCGATGCTGAGCACGCTCGGCGCTGCGAAGGAAGCGCACTACGGGCCCGGACGCACGAGCGCCGACTCGTCGGACTATCCGGTCGCGGTTCCGGCCGACTTCCCACCGTACTTCATGCTCGGTCAGCGCACCGCGATGAACTACCTCGGCACCGGCGGGAACGTACGCACCGAGACGTTCCTCTCGCTGTTCACGTTCGGCGCCGGCGATCCGACGACGACCGTACCGTTCCCGACCGCCGCGCGCGTGAATCCGTTCGTGATGTTCATGGGCTCGATGGCGTCGCCTCCCGCGCCCACGCAGGACGCAGCGATGGTCAGCGCGGGCCAAGCGGTGTTCACGCGCGAGCACTGCGACTCGTGTCATCACGTCGATGCGGTCGCGATGAACGGGATCACGCCGTACGACAATGCCACCGACGGTCACGATCGACTGCCAGGCGCGGAAGCTGCGTTCCCGAGCGGCTCCATTCACACGGACTACCTGCATCGATTGCTGATCGATGGGCCGCCGCCCGTTGACGCCGGCGTGGATGCAGGGATGTTCGACGCAGGGCCGATGTCGGATCCGGGGCGCGACGCGTTGATCCGCTTCATCGGCGCCAACCGGCTCTCGGTGCGCAACAGCGACGGCTATCGCGTCGACGATCTCCACGGCCTCTGGGCCACCGCGCCGTATCTGCACAACGGCAGTGTGCCGACGCTCGACGCGCTCCTGCAGCCGGCTGCGATGCGACCGACGACGTTCATGCGCGGCGACTTCTTGGTCGACACCACGCAGCCAGCGAACAGCAATCAGGGGCACGAGTTCGGCACCACGACCTCGGCCACCGATCGCGCCGCGCTCGTCGCCTACCTCATGAGCCTGTAAGCACCGAGGTGCCCGAGGGCGATACGCTTCACCGGCTCGCGGCCGAGCTCGGGCCGGTGCTGACGGGACAGACGGTGCGACGCGTCGAGCTGCCGCGCACGACGGTGGATGCTCGCGGGCTGAGCGGGAGCACGATCACGGGCATCGAGGCGCGCGGGAAGAACCTGCTCGTGCACTTCTCGGCGGACCGCACGCTGCACGTCCATCTGATGATGCGCGGGCGCGTGGAGCTGGTGCCGATCGCGCGAGCGAGCGAGGGGGGCGAGCTCGTCGCGATCGTGGAGACCGACTCGCACGCGATGCTCGTGCGCAGCGCGCCGGTCGCGCGCTTGATCCGCACGAAGGATCTCGTTCGCGATCGCGCCTTCCGCGATCTCGGGCCCGACGTGCTCGGCCCCGCCTTCGATCGCGACGAAGCACGACGACGGCTGCGCCTGCGCAACGAGCGACCGCTCGGCGAAGCGCTGCTCGATCAGGGCGCCGTCGCGGGGATCGGCAACGTGTGGAAGAGCGAGCTCTGCTTCCTCGAGCACCTCGATCCGTACGCGAGCGTCGAGAAGTGCAGCGACGCCGAGCTCGATGCGGTTCTGGATCGCGCCCAGACGATGATGCGCGAGAACGTCGATCGACCGCGCCGAAAGCAGCCCGACCCGTTCGCGCCCAAGGCGGGACGCGTCGCGCGCGATCCGCGCCTCGGCGAGTCGGCGCTCTCCGTCTACGACCGCGCCGGTCAGCCCTGCTACGTGTGCGGAACGAAGATCGAGAGCGGCTCGCAGGGGCTCATCACGCCGCGCATCACGTACGTGTGCCCGCGCTGTCAGCCTTCGCGGCGCTGAGCTCTGCAGCGTGCTCGTCGCGCCGCGCCAGACCGTAGCGCTTCATCTTGTCGATGAGCGTCGCGCGACTCACCGCGAGCGCCTGCGATGCGCGCACCTGGTTGCCGTGCGAGTCATCGAGCGCTCGCGCGATCAGACCGCGCTCGAACGCCTGGACTTGTTCCTTCAGCGAGAGCCGCGGCGCATCGGGCGCGATCGTGGGCGCATGCGGATCCTCGAGGTGCAGCGTGTCGAGCTCGCCGCCATCGGTGAGCGCGACGAGACGCGCGATGGTGCTCTCCAGCTGCCGCACGTTGCCCGGCCAGTCGCGCCGCGCGAGCTCTGCGACGAGCCCGGCTGCGAGCGTGACGCCCTGCACGCCGAAGCGCTGCGCGTAGCGCGCCGCGAAGAGCTCGGCGAGCGCCGGAATGTCCTCGCGTCGATCGCGTAGCGGCGGCACGTGCAGCTCGACCACCGCGAGCCGGAAGTAGAGGTCCTGACGAAAGCGGCCGGTCTTCGATTCCTCGGCGAGATCCCGGTTCGTGCACGCGACGACCCGCACGTCGATCTTCTCGGTGCGCGCCGCGCCGACCGGCTGGATCTCGTGCTCCTGGAGCGCGCGCAAGAGCTTCGCCTGGATCGCGAGAGGCAGCTCCCCGACCTCGTCGAGCACGAGCGTGCCGCCGTTCGCACGCGCGAAGTAGCCCGGCCGCGTCGCGGTCGCTCCCGTGAACGCGCCCTTCACGTGACCGAAGAGCTCCGCGTCGGCGAGCTCGCTCGGAAGCGCCGCACAGTTGAAGCGCACGAGCGGGCCACGCGAGCGCGGGCCCTCCGCGTGGAGCAACGTCGCGACGAGCTCCTTGCCCGTTCCGCTCTCGCCCGAGACGAGCACGGTGAGATCGCGGCCAGCGACGCGGCTCGTGTCCTCGAGCACGCGGCGCATCGCGAGCGAAGTCCCGACGAGCGGATGGCCGAGACTGCGCTCGACGCGGGCGGTCCAGTCCACGCGCCGCAAGCGTGACGTCTCGACCGCGCGGCGCACGACCGTCACGAGCTCTTCGGGCTCGAACGGTTTGCGCAGATAGTCGTACGCGCCCTTCTGCACCGCGTGGACGGCGAGCCGCTCCGAGCCGTGCGCAGTGACCATCACGATCGGCGTGCGCGCGCTCGCCATGCGCATGCGATCGAGCAGCTCGAGCCCGTTCATCTCCGGCATCGCGTAGTCGATGATCGCGACGTCCGCGCGATCGAAGAGGCCGAGCGCCTGCTCCCCGCTCGCCGCGAGGAGTGGCTCGAATCCGATCTCGCGCACGAGCTCGGCGAACGCGAAGCGCATGCCCTCGTCGTCGTCGACCACGAGCACGCGCGCACGCGGGATCGAGTCAGGCACCGAGCGATGCCTCTTCGAGCGTCGGGAGCGGCTGGCGTGACGAGGTCGGCTCGACGCGAGCTTCCACCGCGCGCGGCAGCCAGAACGTCACGCGCGTGCCCTGCCCTTCGACGCTGTCGAACGAGAGCCGCCCGCCGTGCTGCAGCACGACCATGCGCGCGAGCACGATGCCGAGGCCCGTGCCGCCTTCGCGCGTCGTGAAGAACGCGGTGCCGACGCGCGGCAGCAGATGCGCGGGGATGCCGCGGCCTTCGTCCGTCACGGTGACGCGCACGCGCTCGTCCTCGTCCTCGACCGCCAGCCTCACGGTACGGCCGCTCGGGCTCGCCTCGATCGCGTTCGCGACCAGGTTCACGAGCGCTTCGCGGATGCGGCGTCGGTCACCGCTCACCGGCAGCTCGCCCGGAGCGTTCTCGAGCACGATCGACACGCCCGCGCGCGCCGCACCGGCGTCGAACATGGTCACGACGTCGCGCGTGACGTCCGCGAGATCGTACTCCTCGACGTCGATCGACTCGACGGGCTTCGCCAGCACGAGGTAGTCGTTCACGATCGCCGAGAGCCGCTTCACTTCGTCGGTCGCACGCGCGAGCCGCTCCTGCGAGACGGGATCGGTCGCGCGACGTTGCTCGAGATCGAGCAGCACGCGGATCGCCGCGAGGGGTGTCTTGAGCTCGTGACCGACCTTGGCGCCCACCGCCTCGAACGTACGCGAGCGCTCGTGCGCCTCGTGCAAGAGATCGCCGCGGAGCTGACGCATCTCGTCCTCGACCAGATCGTCGGCGACGTGCGAACGACGCATCATCACGCCCACCTTCACCAGCGCGATGACGAGCGTGATGCCGGTGAGCAGCGCGTCGAACGGCGCGGCGAACGCAGGCCCCGTGATCGCCTGCGGCAGGATCATCAAGACGGCGACGAGACCCGCACCGCACCACATCCAACGACCGCTTCGCTCGCGGCGCGAAGCGATGAACAGATACGGAGCAAGCCCGAACATCATCGCCGGAAAGATCGGCGAGCGCACACCGCCCGTGACCGCGACGACGACGAAGGGCGCCAAGAAGAACCACGGTTGAGGTCGTAGCTGGGCGCCACAGCGACGCGCGTGGAACGCCATCCACGCGGACATGATCACGATCACGCCCGCGACGATCGCGATGCGCTCGGGTGGATAGTCGCCGAGCGCGAGCAAGCCCGAGAGCGTCAGGACGCCCGTCGCGGTCGATCGCAGTCGATGACGCTCCGCCTGCTCGCGGAACGGACGAGAGAAGGCTTCGACGAGCGCGAGGTCGCCCTCGTCCATTCGATCCCAGATGCTCACGTGCACCTCCGACGTATGGAGAGGAAGGCGTGCTGCGCCAAGTCCTCACGGGCGTGCTGCCGAATGTTCGAACACGCGTGTCGGATTCCCGACACCCCTCACGAATCGACCGCGCGAGACAGGCGCGGGTGCGCGAGCGTCGAGAGCGCGCGAGCGAGCTCTCCGCGACCGCGCGGTGTCAGGCGGAACGAAGCGAGCGCAGGGACGGGCTCGCGCACGATCGCGATCGATGCGCGCTCGAGCAGCGCGTCGATCGCGTGCGAGACGGCGTCCTCCGACAGATCACAACGCGCGACGAGACGATCCCAGCGGACCGGGGCGCCAGCAGCGAGAGAGAGCAAGACGATGCTCTGCGCATCGAGCGGGCGATTCCGGACGGACGGATCGACGCGGGCGATGGAACGCTCGACGGCTCGGGGGATGGCTCGCACGCGCGGACCCAGTGCCAGAAGCGTGCCGCGGCTCAGCCGCCCCAGATGTCCTCGCAGCGCAGCGCGACGGCCCGGCGCCACTCGGCGAATTTCTCGTTCTGGCGGACGGGCTCGAGCAGTGGACAACGATCCATCCAGTCGAGATCGACGAGCACCGTCGTGGCGGCGCTCGCGACGCACGTCGCCGCCGCTTCGATCTCGCCGATCGCAGCGAGCGCCTCCGCCTGCATCTGAAGCGCGATCGATCGCACGCGCGGGCTCACGGAGAACTCGGTGTTGCCGATGCCGAAGCCCGGCGGCGGCGCGATGTCGCGCAGCACGACGCGCGCGTAGAGCGAGAGCGGCCCGGCGATCGGATGCGGGCTGCGCACGAGCGCCTCGAGCCCGCGACGGATCCGATCGGGCTCGTGGCGCCATGCGCCGACGCGGACCTCGAGCTGTCCCCACAGGACGCGCTCGTTGAGCGAGTAGAGGTGCTTGCTGAGGTCCTCGAAGAGCACGGGATCGCCGTAGAGGCCGTGATAGCGGGCGCGCTCGTAGTAGCCCGCGTGCAACGAAGGATCGATGTCCAGCGCGGCTTCGACGTTCTCGAGGCCCGCCTTCGCATCGCCCGCTTCGATCTTGAGCTGACCGAGCAGCAAGAGTGCGTCCGGGAATGCTGGCGCCAGCGCGAGCGCGGCACGCTCGTGGCGAGCGACGTCGCGATAGAGACCGTCCTGCAGGCCGACCATCGCGGCGGCGTGGTGCGTCTCGGGCACGTGCGCCGCGTGGGCGAGCGCGCGCGCGACGCTGGTCAGCGCCTCGGCCTTCCAGTCGTGCGTGGGCGCAGGATCGGTCGGCAATCGTGGCGTGATCCAAGCTCGCACGCACGCCATCGCGTGCACCGCGAGCGCCGGCGCGAACGTCGGTGCGAGCTCGATCACGCGGTCGAGCGCCTGGACGGTCGGCGCGCGCTCCGTGACGCTCGGCGAGCGCGCGCGCTTGCGGGCGCTCGTGTAGAGCTCCATCGCCTCGCCCGAGATCCGCTCGCTGCCGATCACGCCCTCGAGCCCGATGCGAAGCGCCTCGGCCATGCGGCGTGCGGCGCGCTCCTCGAGACCGAACGCATCGGCGCCGTCGAGATCTTCCTTGTGCGTCCAGACCTGCACGCCGCTCGCGACGTCGGTCAGGCGCATCGTGAGACGAAGCTTGGTGCCCGACGCCTGCAACGTTCCTTCGAGGATGTGCGTCGCGCTCAGGTGACGGCCCACGACGCGCGGATCGCGCTCACGCGAGAGCTCGTTCTGCACGGCAGCGCGACCGATCGCCGAGATCCCGCGCGTGCGCGAGAGCAGATCGACGAGCTCGTCGCCGACGCCGTCGGGCACGTGCGCGAATTCGGGGCCGCCGCGATAGACGATGGCCGGCACGGCGATCACACGACGAAGGCCCGACGTGCCGGAGGGTGTGTGCGGCGTGACGAGCTTTCCGAACGTCGCGCTCGTCGGCATCGAGATCGCGCCGGCGGGCGCGCCTTGATCGAGCGAGCCCGCCATCTCCTCGAGCTGCATCGCGACGCTGGCCGCCGTCTCGGGACGTTGCTCGCGCTCGCGCGCCAACAACGAGTCCACGATACGCGCGAGGTCGGCCGGCACGGCGCGCAGGCTCGTCAGATCACGCGGCGGACGATGGAGGCGCGCGACCGCGATCGAGATCGGTGTATCGCCCTCGAACGGCAACACGCCGGTGAGCATCTCGAAGAGCACGACGCCGAGCGCGTAGAGATCGGCGCGGCCATCGACGGCAGCGCCCGTGAGCTGCTCGGGCGCCATGTACGCCGGCGTGCCCGCGATGCCGCCGGTCGCGCGCGTGCGATCGCTCTCGAGCGCGCGGGCGATCCCGAAGTCCGTCACGACGACGCGGCCCGTCGTGGCCTCGAGCAGGACGTTGTCGGGCTTGAGATCCCGGTGCACGACCGACGCCGCGTGCGCGGCTGCGAGCCCGCGGGCGATCGAAGCGGCGACGCGCGCAGCGCGCGACGGCGAGAGAGGGCCGTCCTCGAGCTTGCGGCCGAGGCTGACGCCCTCGACGAGCTCCATCGTCAGGTAGTGCACGCCTGCGTGCGTGCCGAGGTCGTGCGTGCGCGCGACGTGTGAGCTGGTGATGCGGCGCGCGAGCCGCACCTCGCGACGGAAACGCTCGACGACCTCCGCGCTCGCCGCGCCGAGGAGCTTGAGCGCGACGACCTCGTCGACCATCGCATCGCGTACGCGATACACGGTGCCCATGCCGCCGCGTCCGATGAGCGCCTCGATGACGTAGCGATCGGCGAAGCGCTCACCGATGCCCACGTCGCCCATCGCGAGCCGGGCCTCGAGGGGAGCGTTCGCCGCGTCGAGCGTGTGATCGTCGCGTTCGGCCAAGCAATCGACTCTATATCACCCTCCTCGAACGGGCGAAGTGGCCGCCACGATTCTTATGAATGGGCCGCAGCGCTGGTAGGCTCGCGGCGGGTCATGAACAGCGCGGCCGAAGGTGCGACGGGCGAGCGCGCGCTCAAGCCCGAGCTGGGCCTGCTCGCGGCCAGCGCGCTGGTCGTGAACGCCACGATCGGCACGGGCATCTTCCGCAATCCCGGCAGCATCGCGCGGCACGCCGGCTCGCTGAGCGCGGCGCTCTGCGTGTGGGTCGTCGGTGCGGCGATCGCGCTCGCCGGTGCGCTCTCGGTGGCCGAGCTCTCGGCGGCCATGCCGCGCGCCGGTGGCATCTACGAGCCGCTGCGTCGCGCGTTCGGATCGCGTGTCGCGTTCGTCTATGGGTTCGCGAAGATCACGCTGCTCGCCCCGAGCGCCGTCGGATCCTTCGCCACGCTCGCGTCGGAATCGATCGAGGCGCTCCTCGGACTGCCGCCCGATCGGCCGCGCGAGATCGCGATCGCGCTCGGTGTGCTCGCGCTCGCGCTCGCGACGAATCTGCTGCGCGTGCGATCGAGCGGCGGCGTGCAGACGATCGTGACGAGCGTGAAGTACGGCGGCCTCGCGGTGCTCGCGCTCGCAGGCCTCGCGCTCCCGTTCACGCCGCACGAGGTGCACGCGGCGCCTTCGAGCGTGACGCTCGGTGGCGTGCTCGCCGCGATCGTGTCGGTGATGTGGGCCTACGACGGATGGGCCGATCTCGCGAGCGTCGCAGCGGAGACGCGCGATCCGCAGCGAACGCTCCCGCGCGCGCTCGTGGCCGGCACGCTCGCGGTCGGCGCGATCTACCTGCTCACGAACCTCGGCTATGCGCGCGTGCTCGGCTGGGACGGGCTCGCGAGCGCCGGCGAAGGTGTCGAGATGCCCGGCGTGCGTCTCGCGTCCGCCACGCTCGGCGCGATCGGTTCGCGAGCGCTCGCGTCGCTGATCGTCGTCTCGTGCGTCGGCGGCGCGATGGCGTCGATGATGACGAACTCGCGCGCGCTGATCCCGATGGCGACCGACGGAACGTTCGTGCGCGTTCTGGGCCGCGTCGATCCGCAGAGCGGCACGCCACGCATCGCGGTGATCATCACCGGCATCCTCGGCGGGCTCTACGTGCTCTCGGAGCGCTTCGAGGAGCTCACCGACGGGTTCGTCGTCGGGTACTTCCCGTTCTATGCGCTCGCGATCCTCGCGCTCTTCGTGCTGCGGCGGCGTGAGCCGGAGCTGGCGCGCCCGTTCCGCGTGCCGCTCGTGATGCCGGCGATCTTCCTCGCGGGCGCGGCGCTCGTGCTCGGCGGCGCGCTGCTCGATGGCGGCCGACGCATGCTCGTGCCGCTCGCGGTGCTCGGCGTCGGGATCGTTCTGTCTTTCGTGCCCCGCGGACGGTGGTAGACCGCGGCGATGAAGCACGTGCTGCTCGCGCTGATCGTCGTCGGTTGTTCGTCGGGCACGCACACGCAGACGACGGCGACGGCGACCGAGACCACGTCGGGATCGAGCGAGGCCGAAGCGACGCGCGCGCCCGTCGCGGACGCTCCGACCGAGCCCACTGCCGATCCCGCTCCGGAAGAAACGCCCACGCCGACCGCTCCGCCGACGAGCGCCGACGAGCTCACGAGCGCCGACATTCCCAACCCATGCGCGCCGGGCCTCGTCCGACTGCGCGAAGGCGGGGGCGAGTACCCGAGCACGATCGGGATGGACACGCCGGGCTCACTCGAGCTTCAGCCCATCGCGACCGGGGATCTCGACGGCGACGGACGAGACGAGATGCTCGCTCACGTGCTGTGCGAGCCCGGCGGCAGCGGAACCGTCGACTCGATTCGCGCCTATCACGTCGACGATGGCGTCGTCGTCGAGGTCGCGGTCATCGAGGGCGGCGATCGCGCAGACGGCGGGCTGGACGTCGCGCACGTCGTGAACCGCGACGTCGTGGTCGGGCGCTTCAGCGGCAACGAGACGATGTGCTGTCCGACCCACGTCACGGCCGAGACGTGGCAGCTCCGCGGTGGTCACTTCGTCCGCACGCACGTGGGTGCACGACGTCCCGTCGAGCACTGAACGCCGACCAGAGTGCTCGGCGGAGCCGAGCCGCTTATTTCTTCTTGTTCGTCAGCGAGAGTGCTCGGCGGAGCCGAGCCGCTTATTTCTTCTTGTTCGTCAGCGGCATCGCGACGCTCGGGCCTTCGTTCTTGAAGAGGCCCTTGGGCGGCGGCTTGCCGGAATCGCCCTGCTGCTTGCGCTGCGTGAGCTCGGCCTCGACGACCTCGACATCGGAGATCGAGAGATCCTCGGAGCTCTTCTCCATCTCCTGATCCATGCCGAGATCGATTTTAGGCTCCGCCACGGCCGTCGGCGCCTTGAGGTTGCCCGCGACCGAGTCGACCGCGTCCTTGCCGAGGCGAACGCGTGCCGCCTTCACGCTCGCGCCGAGTGGCTCGGCATCCGCCTGTTCGGTCGTCGTGCGCAGCACGGAGGCGAGCGCGCGCGCCATCTCGCGTGCCGTCTGGAAGCGCTCTTCCGGGTTCTGCGTGAGCGCGCTCTGGATCACGTGACCGAGCGCCTGAGGCAGATCTGCCCGCTCCGAGATCAGATCCGGGATGTCGCCCTTGCGGACCGCGAGCAGGACCTCGAGGTCGTTCTTGCCCGTGAACAGGCGGCGCTGCGCGAGCGCCTCCCAGAGCACGACACCCAGCGCGAAGATGTCCGAGCGCGCGCTCGGCTTGGCGCCCGTGATGAGCTCCGGCGCGCAGTACGCGAGCTTGCCCTTGATCACGTTCGGCCGCGTCATCGATGCGCGATCCATCGCGCGCGCGAGACCGAAGTCCGTGAGCTTCACGGTCCCGTTGCTGCCGAGAAGGATGTTCGAGGGCGAGACGTCGCGGTGATAGACCGGCGCCGGCGCGCCATCGGCCATCACGCGCTCGTGCGCGGCGCCCAGGCCTCGGAGCACCTCGATCCCGATCGCCGCGACCAGAGGCCACGGCGTCGATCGCGGGCCTGCGCCGGGTGCCGAAGGACGCTGGAACGAACGGACCCACTGGAACATGTCCAGGCCCTCGCACCACTCCATCACGAGGTAGTAGCCACCATCGGTCTCGCGACCGAAGTCCATGATGTGGACGATGTTCGGGTGCTCGAGCTGCGAGCCGACGCGCGCCTCTTCCTCGAACATCTTGATGAACGAGGGATCCGCGGTCTTGCCGGCCTGGATGCGCTTGACCGCGACCTGCTTGGCGAAGCTGCCCGCACCACGCGCGATCGCCTTCCACACGACCGCCATACCGCCTTCTCCGGCGGCCATGAGCAGCTCGTATTTACCTGCGATCAGTTTACCGGGGGCGTCGGGCGCCGACATGAAGCGGATATGACCTTACGCGACGATCGACCTCGGTGGCAACGGCCAGAAAAGGCTCGACTCTTCGGCGATGCAGCGTGTGTGCATCGCGCCCCATGGCCTCGCGATCCCACGTCTTGGAGCCCACCCGAACGAGCGGTACGGTCGATCGACTTGCGCGCGGCTCTCGACGGCCCGAGTCTGGCGCCATCGTGGAGATCCGGATCGTTCGGAGGTTGAGCGAAGTGCCGGCCGCGGCATGGGATGCCATCGCGGGCGATGACGATCCCTTCGTCGAGCACGCGTTTCTCCAGCTGCTCGAGGAGTCGCGCAGCGTCGGGCGCGGGACCGGATGGGATCCGCGGCACGTGACGGTCTGGGACGGCACGACGCTCGTGGGCGCGCTGCCCGCGTACCTCAAGGACGACAGCTGGGGCGAGTTCGTCTTCGACTTCCAGTGGGCGCGCGCCGCGCAAGCCGCGCGCATTCGCTACTACCCCAAGGTCGTCGCGATGGTGCCGTACACGCCGGCGACCGGCACGCGCTTCCTCGTCGCGCCGGATCGATCGCGGAAGATCATCGTGCGCGCGCTCATGGAAGGCCTGCGCGCGATGGCCGAGGACGAGGGCGCGAGCTCCGTGCACGTGAACTACCTCGACGAGACGGAGCGCGACGAAGCGCTCGCGCTCGGCTGGCCCAAGCCGCGGCTGAGCGTGCAGTTCCACTTCCACAACCAGGACGAGCACGGAAAACCGTACGAGAGCTTCGACGCGTTCCTCGCGCGCGTCCGCTCGTCGGCGCGCAAGCAGGTCCGGCGCGAGCGGCGCGAGGCGACCGAAGGCCCGTTCACGGTGCGCACGAAGCCCGGCACCGAGCTCGATGCGAACGACTGGAAGTCGCTCGACACGTTCTATCGGATGAACGTCGCGCGCCACGGCAGCTACGCGTATCTCACGCCGGCGTTCTTCGCGGAGATGCCGAAGCGGCTCGGGCATCGAGTCGTCGCCTCGCTCGCGTATCGCGGCAGCGATCCGATCGCGGGCACGCTCAACTTCGAGAAGGGCTCGCGCCTCTACGGTCGCTACTGGGGCTGCGTCGATGACGCGCCCTTCCTCCACTTCGAGTGCTGTTATTATCAGCTCATCGAGCGCGCGATATCGAAGGGCATGACGCGCTTCGAAGCGGGTGCGCAGGGCCACCACAAGCTCAAGCGCGGCCTCTTGCCGGCCGAGGTGCACAGCGTGCACTGGATGCGCGACCCGCGGCTGCAGCTGGCGGTCGAGTCGTTCCTTCCCGAGGAAGCCGCCGCCGTACAGCGCGAGATCGACATGCTCGCGGGCGAGGGCCCCTTCCACCGCAGCGGCACCGGAGGAACGTAATCAGGCTTGCCGATTGTTGGGTGAACGCGCGCAGTGCGCGGTAGCACGGCATCGTGGCGGAAGAGGCACCGAAGGACGGCAGCGGCAACGGCGCGCTCGCGCGCAGCGCTGGCATCGTCGCGGCCGGGACGCTCGTCTCGCGCGTGCTCGGTGCGGCGCGCGATGCGGTGTTCGCCGCGTGCTTCCCCGTCGAAGGGACCGACGCGTTCTTCGTCGCGTTCACGATCCCGAACGCGCTGCGCGGTCTGCTGGCCGACGGCGCGGTCGCGAGCGCGTTCATCCCGACGTACACGGAGGTCCGCGCCAAGGAGGGCGACGAGGCCGCCAAGCAGTTCTACTCGCGCCTGAGCGGCACCATGCTCGCGGTGCTCGCGCTCGTGTCGATCGCGGGCGTCGTCTTCGCGTCGCCGATCGTCACGGCGTATGCGGAAGGCTACGCGCACGACCCCGAGCTCTTCCAGACGACGGTGACGCTCACGCGCATCGTGTTCCCGTACATCTTCTTCATGGGCGCGGCGGCGCTCGGGACCGGGCTGCTCAACGCGCACCAGCGCTTCGCCGTGCCCGCGCTCGCGCCTGCGCTGCTGAACGTCGCGTTCCTCGTCGCGCCCTTCACGCTGGTCGCGCCGGCCGTCGCGGCCGGCCTTCCGCCGATCGCGTCGTTGTCGATCGCGGCGATTCTCGGCGGCGTCCTGCAGATGGTCGCGCAGTGGCCGGCGCTCGCGCGGCTCGGCGCGTTCTCGCGGCCGACGATCGACTTCCGCGACGCGCGCGTGCGTCGCGCGCTCACGTTGCTCGGCCCGCTCGCGATCGGCCTCGGCATCTACCAGGTGAACGTGATGCTCTCGCGTCTGTTCACGTCGTATCTGCCCACGGGCGCGCAGAGCTACCTCTACTACGGGCAGCGCCTCGTCGAGATCCCGCAGGGCATGTTCGCGCTCGCGATCGCCTCGGCCGCGCTCCCGACGCTCGCCGATCTGCGCAGCCGCGGAAAGGACGACGAGCTCAAGAAGGTGTTCGCGTTCGCGCTGCGCTCGAGCCTCTTCATCGGCGTGCCGTCGACCGTCGTGCTCGTCGCGCTCGCGGAGCCGATCGTGAGCGTGCTCTTCCAGCGCGGCGCGTTCGATCGACACGATGCGCTCGAGACGGCGCGCTCCCTCGCATGGCAGGGCGCGGGCGTGTGGGCGATCGCGTGCGTGCGCGTCGTGGTGCCGATGTTCTATGCGCACGGCGATACGCGCACGCCGCTCGCCGGCAGCGCGGCCAATCTGGTGTCGTTCGTCGCGCTCGCGCTGCTCCTGCGCGGGCCGATGGGCCACGCGGGGATCGCGGTCGCGATCAGCGCAGCGGGCGTCGTGCAGCTCGGTGTGCTGCTCTTGCTCTTGCGTCGCAAGCTCGGAAGGCTCGGTCTCGGAGTGGTCGCAACCAGCGCGATGCGTGTCAGCGCAGCGGCGATCGCCATGGGCGCGGCAGGCTTCGGTGTCGCGCGGCTCGGTCACTGGGCGCGCGGTGGAAACGATCTCGGCAACGTGGGCATCCTCGCGCTCGCGCTGGTCGTCGCCGCGCTCGCGTACGTGATCGTGCTCGCGGTCTTGCGCGCGCCCGAGCTCGACGACGGAGTCGCAGCGATCCGCAGGCGGATTCGTCGCCGCTGACGCGGGGAAGATCCGGAGTCCGGAGCGAGTACGCTCTGGCCCACCATGACGCGACGATTCGAATTCGACGAGGGCGGCTCGAAGAAGTTCTGGGAGGTCGGGGTCGAGGGCGGCACGCTGACCGTTCGCTTCGGCAAGATCGGCACGGACGGCCAGACGAAGCCGAAGGATCTCGGCTCGCCCGACGCGGCGACGAAGGAGATGAACAAGCTCATCGCCGAGAAGACGAAGAAGGGGTACGCGGAGGTCGGAGCGAGCCCTGCCGCGGCCGCCGTCGTCCCAGCGCCCGTCGTCGCCGCGCCGATCGCGCCGAGCGGCCCGAATTTCCCGAGCCTCTACGTCGAGACCGGCAACCGCCTCGTGACGTGGTCGTGCGTGCGCAGCGATCTGCGACGCCGGATCGACCCCGATCACGGCGGCGTCGTCGCGGCGCTCGTTCACGGCTGGCGCATCGTGGTCCGATCGCGGGGCGAGGCCGAGGCGCTGCTCGCGCGCGCGGCGGCGCTCCCGGTCGGCGAGCCGCACGCCGAGCCGGCCGCGCTGCTCGCATGGCCGGGCTGGGACGATCTCGAAGACGGGCGCGACAAGCACGTGATCGTCGGCGCGATCCTCGCAGCGCGCACGTCCGATGGCGGGCCCTCGAGCGTGACGGCGATGGCGAAAGGCCCGGCGGCCGGCCCGCTGGCGATGTTCCGTGCGCGCCAGGATTGGGCCGACGGATGGGTGCGCGGCGCGTTCGAAGGGTTCCACGAAGGGACCGCTACGGCGCCCGCGACGTACCTGGTCAGCGCGGGCGCGATGGGCGATGCGTTTCTCGCGATGGGCGCCGCGGGCGGCAAGATCGCGGGACTGCCATTCGCGCGACGCACCCAGGATGCGAACGGCAAGAAGCACTCGGACGGCATCGCCGGCGTGCTGATCGCGCATGCCGCGTGGGACGAAGGTTGTTCGCAGCCCGTCGATCTCTCGGACGTGGGTCTCACCGACGCGCTCGCACAGACGGCCGGCAAGCTCGCACAGCCCACGCTGGTGCTCGGCGCCAGCTACGACTCACGCTCGTGAGCACGTGGATCGACTGCCGACCTACGGACAGTCGACCAGACCCGCGTGCCAGTCGAAGGCGCTCGGCGTGCCGCGGCCCAGCTGTCCGAGATCGTTCGCGCCCCAGCACCACACGTGATCGGTCGTGTCGATCGCGCAGCAGTGCTGTTGGCCACACGAGGCTTCGCGGACCTCGGGCAGCCCCGCGACGGGCGTCGGCTCGACGGGGTCGTTGATCGGATCGACGCCCGCCAAGCCGCCAGCGTTCGAGCCCCAACAGTAGAGCATGCCACCGGAGAGCCCACACATCGTGTGGCCGGTCGAGACACCGAAGAGCGCGGTGAAGGACAGCCCGCTGTCGGGCCCCAACACGGGCATCGCGGCGGGAAAGGACTCGCCGCCGGACATCCCTCGTCCGAGGCTGCCGTCTTGGTTCCATCCCCAGCACGACACCGTCCCGTCGGTCGTCACGCCACATGCAAAGTCGTCACCTCCCGCGATGACGTGTGGCGTGGCGAGCGTGATCTGCGCTCGACGCGCCGTCGTCGAGTACTGCGTCGCCGGGTCGGTTCCAGGGCTCATGAAAGCGAGCTGCTCGTGCTCGTTGTCGCCCACGCACCAGACGGAATCGTCGGCCGTGTGGACGACGCAGGTGTCGCTGCTCATCACGAACGCATCGGAGAAAGGTGCGATGTCCGCGAACGCAGTGAGGTCCGCCGCGAGCTGTCCATCGCTCGTCGATCCGCGCCCGAGCTCGGAGAGTCGGTTCGCGCCCCAGCACGACAGCGCGGAGCCTGGGCGGATCGCGCACGCATGGGTCTCGCCGACGATGACACCGAGCGCGTCCGAGACGGGCATCTGAGTGTCGTCGTGAACGACCTCGCGCGCGCCGTGGATCCCGTCGTTCATCGCACCGAGCATCCCTTGGAAGTTCCGTCCCCAGCAGCGGACGTGACCGTCGTCGAGCGAGGCGCAGCAGAAGCTCTCGCCACATCCAATGGACACGGCACGACCGAGCGGCACGCTCGGCATGTCCTGGAGAGGAACGACGATGGGACGCGTCGCGCAGTGGATCGCGCCAGCATCGACATCTCCGCACGTGGGAACCGGCACCGAGCCGAGCTCGCCGTTGTCGCCTCCGCCCCAGCAAACGACGGTTCCGTCGAACCGGATCACGCACGCGAGCCCCTCGCCGACCGCGATGTGCGCTGCCGTCAGCGACGTCACGCACTCGGCCCCCCCGTCGATGCGCGGTCGTGCAGCATCGACGCCGACGCCGGCATCGACGGACGATCCGGCATCCATCCCTCCGCGCAGATCCGAGCAAACGCCGATCGACGCGCCCGTCGCCAGCGTGCACTCGCCGTCGGACGGACACTGCATCGGTCTGGAGCACGCGCGCACGCACGTTCCGGCCAGGCACGTCAGATCCGTCGCGCAGCTGGTGTCGCCACAGCTGCGATCGACGTCGAGCTGACACGCGCCCAGCCCCTCGGCGTCGAGGTAGCACTGCGCGCCGACCGGACAGTCACGATTCATCGCGCACTCGTTGCGGCATCGTCCGAGCCGGCAGACGAGCGGTGAAGCACACGCCGACGTCGCGGTGCAGACCGTGCCGATGGCGGCTCCGGATTGGCAGCCGACGAGCAGGAGCGTAGAGAGCAGAGCGGCGCGCACGGCCACTACATACCTCGGGTCGGCCGCCGCGTGTACGATGCGCGCGTGATCGAAGAGTGGCTCCATTACGCGCTCCGCTTGTTCCATCTGATCGCCGGCATCATGTGGATCGGCACGTCGTTCTACTTCGTGTGGCTCGACTTCAGCTTCGAGCCGCTGCCGGACGACCAGAAGAAGGACGGCGTCGTCGGCGAGACCTACATGGTCCACGGCGGCTTCTTCTATCGCGTCGAGAAGCAGCAGCCGGTCTCGATGCCCCGGAACCTGCACTGGTTCAAGTACGAGGCGCTCCTGACGTGGATCAGCGGGCTCTGTCTCTTGATCCTGCTCTACTGGTGGATCGGCGGCGGCACGCAGCTCGTCGATGCGAACCGTTTCTACATGCACCCGCACGTCGCGATGACCGTGTCGGCGGGCGTGCTGATCGTCGGATGGGCCGTCTACGATCTCTTGTGGAAGCTCGTCGGCAAGCGCGCCGAGCGGGTCGCGACCGCGCTCTCGATCGTGTTGCTCGTCGGTGTGATCTACGGCCTGTGCGCGATCTTCCCGGGCCGCGTCGCCTTCATCCACGTGGGCGCGTTGCTCGGCACGATCATGATCGCGAACGTGTGGATGCGGATCCTGCCGTCGCAGCGCCGGATGATCGCTGCGCGCCTCGCCGGCAAGGAGCCCGACTGGAGCGAGGGCGCCGCCGCCAAGCAGCGCTCGCTTCACAACAGCTACATGACGATCCCCGTGCTCGTCACGATGCTGAGCAACCACTTCTCGTTCGTCTTCGATCATCGACTGAACTGGGTGCTGCTCGCGTGTCTCGTCGTCGTGGGCGCGAGCGTGCGTCATCTGATGATCACGATCGAGCGCCACCAGACCGCGTACTGGGCGTTCGCGCCGGCCCTACTCGGGCTCGCGGGCGTGCTCGCGATCACGTGGCCGACGCCGCCGCCGGTCGACACGAGCCCGCGCGTCGCGTTCGCCGAGGCGGGCGACATCATCGCGAGGCGCTGTCGCCGCTGTCACTCCGCGAGCCCGACCGATCCCGTGTGGACGAGCGCGCCGCAGGGCGTGATGTTCGACACCGCGGACTCGATCATCGCGTACGCGCCGCGCATCCGCTTCCGCGCCGTGGAAGCGCGCACGATGCCGCTCGGCAACGCGACCGAGATCACCGACGCGGAGCGCGAGATCTTGCGACGCTGGATCGACCAGGGAGCGCACGGCCCGTGAAAATCGCATCTACGATGCCTCGTGTCGGCGTGAGAGCGATTCGAAGCGAGCGAGTGTTGATCGACGGCGCCTTCCGTCCGGCCACGATCGTCATCGAGGGCGAGACGATCCTCGACGTCGCGCCGTTCGGCGAGTCGATCGCGGACGTCGAGACGATCACCGACGCGATTCTTCCGGGCCTCGTCGACACGCACGTGCACGTGAACGAGCCGGGGCGCACCGAGTGGGAAGGCTTCGTCACCGCGACGGCAGCGGCGGCGGCGGGTGGCGTCACCACGCTGGTCGACATGCCGCTCAACTGCATCCCCGTCACCACGAGCGATGCGGCGCTCAGCACCAAGCGCGAGGCCGTCGAGAGATCGCTCGCGGTGGACGTGGGATTCTGGGGCGGCGTCGTCCCGGGCAATGCGCGCGAGCTCGCCGCGATGGCCGACCACGGGATCCTCGGCGCGAAGTGCTTCCTCTGCCACTCGGGCATCGACGACTTCCCGAAGAGTGGGCAGCAGGATCTCGAGAGCGCCATGCCCGTGCTGCGCGACGCGGGGATTCCACTGCTCGTCCACGCGGAGCTCGAGGACGACGCGATCCCCGCGTGCGATCGAGTCACACGATCATACGCGGCCTTCCTCGAGACGCGACCGGCGTCGATGGAAGAGCGCGCCATCGCGATGATCATCGAGCTCTGTCGACGCACGCGCTGCAAGGTGCACGTCGTCCATCTCTCGTCGGCGACGGCGCTGCCGATGATCGCCGCAGCGAAAGACGAAGGGCTGCCTTTCACGGTCGAGACGTGCCCGCATTACCTCTGTCTGGAAGCGGAGAGCGTTCCGGACGGTGCGACGCACTTCAAGTGCATGCCGCCGATCCGTGATCACGAGAACCGCGAGCGCCTGTGGCAAGGCGTGAAGGAAGGCGTGATCGATCTCGTCACGAGCGATCACTCGCCGTGCACGCCGGGCCTCAAGAAGCCCGACGAGGGCGACTTCTGCGGCGCGTGGGGCGGCATCGCATCGCTCTCGCTCGGCCTACCGGCGGTGTGGACCGATGCACGCGCG
>CAYSCF010000039.1:0-25400 GCA_964429305.1 uncultured Sandaracinaceae bacterium
CATCGGGCTCGACCGCTTCTCGAGCCAGCTAGAGGCCTTCGCGGCCGCGTGGTTCGCCTGCAGCCGGATGGTCACCTCGGCGCCCTGAACGAGATAGCGCGGCGGGAACTCGTCGCGCAGCGGCAGATCCTTCACGAAGCAGAGGTTCGCGTACGAGAAGTCGTACTCGTACGACGCGCGTCGCGTGGTGATCTGATCCACACGCGCGGTCGGGTCCGCCGCGTTCTGAGGAAGAGTCGGCGTCGCGCGCATCGATGGCTCCGATCTAGATGTGGATGCTCGCCGTCAGCAGCGACGGGCGCAGGTATGGGTAGGGCAGGAAGCGCGCGCGATCGCGCTCGGCGATGACGGCATCGGCGCTCGCGAGCGCGTCCCGGAATCGATCGAGGATCGGCGTGACGCGGCCGTCCTCGAAGTGCCCGGGCGGATACTCGCCGAGGCGGTCGTCGCGGATCTGCGACTGTTGCCACATGAACGCGAGCTGCGCGGCCGCGAGCCCGTGCGCGGGCAACACCGCGGACCACGCCGCGTCGCGATCGGCGATCGGGCCCGTCGGCGGCGGCGCGAAAGCGGCCGTCGGCATGTTGGGTGTCCAGCCCATGAAGTCGGCCTGCGTGTAGTTGAGCGCGGCGTGGTGTGCGCTCGTCGTGAACATCACGAAGCTCACGAGCTCGCCGAGCTGCACGAGCGTCTCGATCTTCTCGGGCACGCCCGACAGCCGCCCGCCGTCCTGCGCTCGGAGCTCGGCGACGAACGCGCGCAGCTCGGCGTCGCGCGCCACGGCACCATCGCTCTCGTACGAGACTGCGAGGTAGTCGCGCACGAACGCGGCGATGGCCGCGTCGATCAGAGCGCCGTCGTCGCGGAACGGATGCTCCGGCAGCGCGTCGAGCCCGCGGAGCGCGATGTCCTTCGCGAACGTCTGCGAGGCGAGATCGAACGACGAGAGCCCCTTGCGCACGAGCGTGAGCGAGCCCTCGAGCGAAGGCGCGAGCAGCTCGTCGAGCTGGCCGCCCGGCACCACGAGCTTGTCGCGCGCCGCGTCGTTGATCGCGAGCGTCCCGTGGAAGTGGGGCGCGAGCAGCACGTAGAGCGGATGACGCGTCGAGAGCTGTCGCTCCATCGCGAGCGCGAACGCTTCGATCAGGAAGTGCGCGCGACCGAGGTGCTGGAAGCTCTCCTCGTAGTTGGCGTCGGCGACCTGCACGACGACGCGCCCCATCTCCCACGCAGCGCCGTCCTGCGGTGTGAAGATCGCGCCTGGTGTCTGCGCGCACTGGATCGCCACCGGTAAGAGCGCCGTGCCCTTCGCATCGCGAACGAAGAGCGCCAGCGGCGCCGAGAAGTACCGCGTGACGCCCGACTTCGTCTGGCCCATCGGCACGCCGTCCATCACGGCGTAGTCCGCGAGGAAGACGCGTCGCTCGGCCAGCGCAGCGTCCAGTCGATCCCCGTTCGTCGCGCGCGCGAAGATCTCGGCCGTCACGGCCAACGAGGACGGCATCCGATCGATCGCGCGCAAGAGAAACGGGTTCGCGCCCGCGACCCGCTGCCACGCGAACGCGCGATCGTTCAGCTGCGTGGCGACGGGCGGCGCAGCGATCAGCGTGAAGAGGTGATCACACGACGCGATCGTGCTCGGCGCGTCGTCTGCGATGCCGCGCAGACCTTCGCGCAAGCGCGCCGCGGCGCGGTTGGCGAGCAGCTCCGCCTCTGCCTTCGCGACTTGCGCGATCACGCCGAGCGGAAAGCCGAGGCGCTTCGGGATCGACTTCGCCATGGCGACACCCTCGGGGCGATCCCATGCGTAGGTCAGCTCGCTGCGCGCCTGTGCCAGCCCGTCGGCTCGTCCACTCGTATCGGGGTCACGTTGCGGAAGCGAGGGCAGCACAGGCGCACGGTAACATGCTCGTCTCGGTTGCGAGCGGCGCCCCCGTTGCCGCACCCTTCGCGGATGCTCGAATTCCTCGAATCGCTGCTGCCGCACCGTGACGACTCGCCGGAGGAACGCGCCGCACAGCTCGCGACCGCCCAGCAGACCTATCGCTACAGCTACACGTGGCCGCCGCAGATCGCCGTCGCCGCCGTGGTCCCACCGGAGGACAGCTACACGCCGCGCTACATCGCGGCCCTGCTGCCGAGCGCGTGGAACATCTTCAAGAACACCATCGGTCTGCTCGACATCATCCAAGACCGCGACGGCCTGGTGAAGTTCTTCGAAGAGGAAGGGCACCGCGTTCCGCACCTCGACTCGGCCTCGATCGGTGACTGGTACCTCCGCGTCGCCAACGACCTCGCGCGCTACGTCGCCGAGAGCTCGCCCGTCACGCTCGACGGATACTCGGCGCTCTACCCCGAGCTCGGGCTGCCGAGCGTCAGCGCGAAGTGGCAGGACGACAAGACGTTCGCGTGGCAGCGGATCGGCGGCGTCAATCCGATGGTGATCCGGCGCGTGTTGCAGCTGCGCGATGGAATCACGATCGGGCAGGCGGAGTGGGCGAGCATCGCGGCAAAGGGCACGCTCGCCGCAGCGCTCGCCGAGGGCCGCGTGTTCGAGTGCGACTACACGTTCCTCGAAGGCGCGGAGACCGGCACCACGTTCGGCCACGCGAAGTGGCTACCCGCGCCGTACGCCGTGTTCTACGCCGAGGACGGCGAGCTGAGGCCGCTCGCGATCCAGCTGGGAAAGGCGGCGGGCTCGCACGTCATCACGCCGAAGGACGGCATCCGCTGGACCATCGCGAAGCTCGCGGCGCAGATCGCCGACGCGAACCATCACGAGACCGTCGCGCATCTCGGGCACACGCATCTCGTGATGGAGGCGGTCGCGCTCGCGTGCAAGCGCCAGCTCGCGGCGCGCCATCCGTTGCATCGCCTGCTCTGGGAGCACTGCGAGTACACCCTGCCCATCAACAACTCGGCGGCGACCAACCTCATCGCGGCCGGCGGTGCCATCGACGCTGCGTTCGGCGGGACGATCGACGCGTCCGTCGCGTTCGTGAAGGCGGGGCTCGACGCGTTCGACCTCTCGAAGTCGGCGGTGCCGATGGACCTCGCCACGCGCGGGCTCGACGACACGTCGATCCTCATCGAGCACCCTTATCGAGACGACGCGCTGCCGGTGTACGGCGCGATCCGACGCTTCGTCGACGAGTACGTGCGCATCGCGTACGCGAGCGACGCGGACGTGGCGGCCGATCACGAGCTCGCCGCGTTCGCCGCGGAGATGGGCGCCGATGACGGCGGGCGCATCCGAGGAGTCGTGTCGCCCAAGACGATCGAGGAGCTCGTCGACCTCGTCACGAACATCGTCTGGATCGCATCGGCCCAGCACGCGGCGGTGAACTTCCCGCAGTACCCGTACATGGGCTACGTGCCGAACATGGCGGGCGCGTTCTGGTCCGAGTGGCCGCCCAAGGATCTCGGGGCCGAGAACCTCTACGCGACACTGCTCCCGCCCTACAACATCGCCGTCCTACAGATGCACACCGTCTATCAGCTCTCGTCGCTGCGCATCAATCACCTCGGGCACTACGGGCTCACGACGTTCATGGAGCCGAAGATCCGCGAGGCCATCTCGCGCTTCCGCGCGGAGCTGGACGAGATCGAGACGGCGACCAAGGCGAGAGACGCGACGCGCTACCTCTCGTACCCGCACCTCTTTCCCAGCAACATTCCCCAGAGCATCCACATCTAGCTCTCACCTCGCAGTTCGGACGGGGACGGAATCCACGGTCGTAGTTGTGTATGGAACCCCGACAGGGCTAACGTGAGACTCGGGGCCAACGGAACGGTCCTGCTGTCGTCGTGGAAACCGTGCTGACCCGGCCTCTTTCGTCCGCCACCCTCGAGGCGCCCGTCCGACTCGGGCGTTACGACGTCACCGGTCTGATCCGCGCCGGCGGCATGGGCACGGTGTACGACGCCGTCGATCGCGAGCACGGGACACGGGTCGCGCTCAAGACGCTGACCGAGCTCGACGCCGAGAGCCTGCGGCGTTTCAAGACCGAGTTCCGATCCGTGGCCGACCTGGTGCACCCGAACCTCGTGCCGCTCTACGAGCTCAGCCACGAAGACGGCATCTGGTTCTTCACCATGGAGAGGATCGACGGAGTCGACTTCCTCGAGTGGCTGCGCGGGCCGTCCGCACGCGACGCGCCGACGCTCGAAGAGCAGCAAGACGCCGACGCGACGACGCGCCCGCGCGGGGACTCCGGCGGTCGAAGGATGATCGTGGAGGCGACGCCGACGCTGCCCGACTCTCTGCCGCGCGTTCGCGATGCGCTCGCGCAGCTCGTGCGAGGAGTGCGCGCGCTGCATCACGCGGGGCTGCTCCATCTCGATCTGAAGCCGAGCAACGTGCTGGTCGACGCGAACGGTCGCGTGGTCGTGCTCGACTTCGGTCTCGTGCGCCCCATGGCCGAGTCGCCGGCGCGCTCGCTCGACGACGGCGAGTTCGACGGCAACGTGTCCGGCACGCCCGCGTGGATGGCGCCCGAACAGTTCGCCGGCGAAGGCATCGGCGCGCCTTCCGATTGGTACGCCGTCGGCTTGATGCTCTATCGCGCGCTCACCGGCATGCCCGCGTACCCGCCGGCGGGCGTCGCCGTGACGTGGTTCGCGAAGATGCACCTGCCGCCGACGCCGCCGAACGAGCTGCTCGGTGGCGTGCCGGCGGATCTCTCGATGCTCGCCATGGATCTGCTGCATCCCGATCCGAACGCGCGCCCGTCGGGCGAGACGGTTGCGGATCTGCTCACGGGGGAAGCTCCCTCGAGCGCGTCGGCGCAGCGAGCGCAGGCGCGCAGCGATCTGGTCGGGCGCGAGAGCGAGCACGGCGCGATGCTCGAGGTGCTGCATCGCGTGAAGCGCGGCGGCTCGGCGATCGTGCACTTCCGCGGGCCCTCGGGCGTCGGGAAGTCGGCGCTCTTGAGCGATCTACGCGCCGCGGCACGCGCGGAGGGCGATGCCCTCGTCCTGCGCGGCCGCTGCTACGAGCGCGAGTCGGTGCCTTACAAGGCGTTCGACGGAATGTTCGACGAGCTCGCGCGGCGGCTGGCCGTGCTGCCCGAGGTCGACGTCGAGCGCGTCTTGCCGCGATGGATCGTGGAGCTCGCACGCGTGTTCCCGGTGCTCGGATCGGTGCCGGCGATCCGCGATCGCACGGTGGCCTCGATGGTCACGTCGCAGATCGTGTCGATGATCGAGCTTCGGCGGCGCGCGCTCGTCGCCGCGCGCGAGCTCTTCGAGAGCCTGGCGCGCGGTCGTGTCGTCGTCCTCGCGATCGACGACCTGCAGTGGGCCGACGACGACAGCATCGCGCTGCTCGACACGATCTTCGCCGAGCCCGCGCCTGCGCAGGTCCTCGTCGCGGCCTCGTTTCGTCCGCACGAGGCGAGCACCTCGGCGGCGAGCGCGCGCTATCTCGAGCGCGCGCCGCAGCTGGCCGCGCGACCGGACGTGGAGCTCGTCACGCTCGACGGCGGGCCGCTCTCGGAGCCGGACGCACGTCGTCTCGCGGCTGCGACGCTCTCGGCCCACGACGAGCGCTCCGATCGGCTCGCCGATGCGATCGCCGGCGAGTCGGGCGGCGTGCCGTTCTTCGTCGAAGAGCTCGCGCGATTCGCCAACCAAGAGCGCGAGGCGGGTCGCGAGATCTCGACGAGCGGCGTCACGCTCGACGGCCTGCTCGCGCAACGCATCGAGACGCTGCCGGCGGCGGAGCGCGCGCTCGTCGAGGTGCTCGCGATCGCCAACAACCCGATCCCTCTCTCGGTGTCGTTCGCGGTCGCCGGGATCGAGACCGGCGTGCTGCGTGCGCTCTGGACGCTTCGCGGCGGTCACTTCGTACGCGCGACGGGCGCTGCGGCGAGCGATCGCGTCGAGCTGCACCACGATCGGATGCGCGAGTCGGTGCTCGCGTCGATGCCGCAGGCGCGCGTGGAGACCCATCGCCTGGCGCTCGGAAGGGCGCTCGCAGCGCTCGGGCCGGAGAGCCCGTGGCTCTTCGATGCGGTGCGGCACCTCAACGGCGTGATGAATCGCATGCGCGGCGAAGAGCGCATCGCGGCGGCGCGCTTGAACCTCGCGGCCGGTCGCGAGGCGCGTCGTGGCGCGGCCTTCTCGCTCGCGTTCGAGTGCTATCGCGCGGCGAGCCAGTGGATCGACGACACGGCCTGGGAGTCGGACTACGACCTCGCGCTCGCGATCCACACCGGTGCGGCGGAGACGGCCTACTTGAGCGCGTCGTGGGGCGAGCTCGACGGGTTCGTGCAGCGGGTCAAGACGAGGGGCCGCACGATCCTCGATCAGATCTCCGCGTGGGAGGTCGAGATCGACGCGCTCATCGCGCGCAACCAGTACGAAGAAGCGGTGCGTGTCGCGCTGCGCGCGCTCCGATTGCTGCACGTCGAGCTGCCGGACGATCCCGGGCAGGCGGAAGTCGAGCGCGAGGTCGGCGCGGTCATGAAGGTGCTGGATGCGCTCGGCCCCGACGGGATGGCCCGGCTCGGCGTCGCGACGGATCCGGCGGTGCTCGCCGAGATGCGCATCGAGAGTCGCATCGCGTCCGCCGCCTACTTCGCCAAGCCGATGCTCCTGCCGATCCTCGCGAGCCGGCTCGTGATCACGTCGGCAGCGCGCGGGATCTGTCCGGCCACGGCGCACGCCGTCGCGATCCACGGCATCGTGCTGAACTCGATCGGCATGCTGAAAGAGGCACACGTCTGGGGCCAGGTCGCCGAGGCCTTGATCGAGCGCTTCGACGACCGCAGCTACGAGGCCCGGACACGCCACATCGTGCACGACCTCGTGTGCACGTGGATGGTGCCGCTGCGCAGCACGCTCCCGAAGCTGCACAACGTGATCGACATCGGCAAGAGCACGGGTGATCTCGAGTACGGCGCGTATGCGGCGCACGCGTACGTGCACAACTCGTTCTACGCGTCGGTCGATCTCGATCCGCTGCTCGACGAAGCGCTCACGCTCGGCGCGTTCATGCGTGGACAAGGGCAGGTGAACGCCCTCCACGTGCACGAGCCGTTCGAGCAGCTGCTCAAGTGCTTCACGGGGCGTGCGACGCATCCGGCGACGCTCGACGGCGAAGGGTTCCTCGAGTCACGCACGCTCGAGCGCGCGCGCTCGTCGGGCTCGCGCAGCGCGCAGGCGATCGTCCCGTTCTTGATGGGCCTGGTCCGCTACCACTTCGGCTCCGTGAAGGAAGCGAGCGAGCACTTCGAGGCGGCGCGCGAGTTCCTCGATGGCGTCGTCTCGACGTGGCACCCGCCGATGCTGCACCAGTACGCGGCGCTCGCGATCTGGGCGATGCCCGAAGCCGAGCGCGCGCCGCTCGAGCCGTATGCCGATGCGTCGCTCGCCTCGCTGGCGTCGCTCGCGCAGACGGCGCCTGCGAACTTCGGCCATCGCTCGCGTCTCGTCGAAGCGGAGCGCGCGCGTGCACGGGGCGCTCTCGCGTTCGCGTCGCGGTGCTTCGCGGAGGCCGCTGCCGGAGCCGAGGCCAACCTCTTCTGGCTGGACCTCGGTCTGGCCCACGAGCTCTGGGCCGCGGTCGAGGACGAGAGCATGCATCGCGCGGCGGCGCGCGCGGCGTATGCGAAGTGCTCGGCGCACGCGAAGGTCCGCGCGCTCGAGCTCGCGGGCCGCCCGACCTGAGTCGCGGGATCCGCGGGAGGCTCGAGCGATTTGCGCGGGAACCCAGGAGGGCGCGGAAGGCACTCCTCTTCGATCTCTCGGCAGCAGCGTTCCACGAAGACGCCGGCGCCGAGCGAGTGATGATCCGACCCTTCCGCGACTTCCTGGGTTCCCGCGACATTTCGATCGAGGCCTCGCGCGCTAGAACGCTCCTTGGACCGAGAGCCCCTGCATGCTCGCGGACAGGATCGGGCTCACGCGGAAGTCGCCCGCAGCGAGGGGGCGATACTCTTCGTAGTCTTCGCCGATGAGGCCGAAGACGAGCATGACGAGCCCCGCGTCCTGCACCAGGCCCTCGAGCGTGAGCAGCAAGTACATCGGTGCGCTCGTCGCCGGCGGCAGATCCGCCATCTGCACCCACGGGCCGACGAGCGGCACGTAGCCCCAGCCGACGTACGTGTCGCGCGAGCCGAAATGGCTGTCGAGCGACGAGAACGCCGTCGTGAGGATCTCGAGCAGCCAACCGCCCGCCAACATGCCGATGCCCGCGCCCGCGAGCCCCCACGACACGCGGTGTCCGCTCTCGAGGCGCATGCAGCGCACGACGCCGCGTCGATCGGGCTGCAGCGTCGCGTCTGTCGGGCACTGCACGCCGGCTCCGTACGCCGGCTGCGCCTGCACGTACGGTTGCTGCGCTTGCACGTACACCTGCCCCGCAGGTGCCGTGGAGTACGCGGGCTGGATGATCACACCCGTCTGTGCTGCCGACAGCGACGGCGCGGCGAGCACGACAACGAGCACGAGCCAGAACGTCGGATTTCGGACCATGGAGACCCTCCCTCGCGCGACAGCGCGAGCTCACTTCAGCAATGCGGAGGCCATGACCGAAGCGCGGATCTGCCGTATTTTCAGGCGCGAAGTGCGCGACGCACCGTGGAGTCGTGCTCACGGGGTGGTGGGCTCCGCACGACACTCGGTGGGGCATCGAGCCCCTACGCGATGCTCACTCGGTGCGATGGCGCGCAGGGTCGTGACGTCCGGCGAAGCCGCTGACGTTCGTCATCGACCACGAGTGCGGCCCCCGTGGCCCACGCGCCTCGAGCGCCGGGTCGTGTTAGCGTGTCGTGGCTTGCAGAGGACTACCGAAAAGTGGGGCGAGGCCCCGAAGATCGCCGTCCGGACCCTCAAAGCCGACGTGCTCGAGGGGCCGGACGCGGGTCGGACGACGTGGACGTCGGACGAACGCCTCACGCTCGGGACCGCGAAAGGCAACGATCTCGTGCTGGGAGACGAGACCGTCAGCCGCTTCCATCTCTTGGTGAAGCGGACCGACGACGGCATCCTCGTGGTCGATCAGCGCTCCACGAACGGCACCTTCGTCGGGGCAGCGCGCCTCGGCGAGGCCACGGTCACGCCCGGCACCGTCATCGCGATCGGTCGCACGCGCGTACGTCTCGCGCACGGCCAAGACACCGACGTCGAGCTCCACGACGATGCGTGCCTCGGTCCGCTCTTCGGCTCCTCCATCCCGATGCGTCGCGTGATGGCGTGGGTACGTCGAGCAGCGGCGAGCGAGGCCTCGGTGCTCCTCTCGGGCGAGTCGGGCACGGGCAAGGACGTCGTCGCGCGCGCGCTCCATCAGTTCAGCGCACGCGCCAGCAAGCCGTTCGTCACGGTCGACTGTGGCGCGCTCGCACCGAGCCTCGTCGCGAGCGAGCTCTTCGGGCACGAGCGTGGCGCGTTCACGGGCGCCGATCGGCAGCACGCGGGCGCGCTCGAGCAGGCCGATGGTGGGACGCTGTTCCTCGACGAGATCGGCGAGCTTCCGCGCGAGCTGCAGTCCGTGCTGCTCGGTGCGCTCGAGCGGCGCACGTTCCGCCGCGTCGGTGGCAAGACGGACGTCGCGGTCGACGTTCGAGTGATCGCCGCCACGAACAAGAACCTCCGTAGCGAAGTGAACGACGGCGGTTTCCGCCTCGATCTCTACTATCGCCTCGCGGTGCTCGCGCTCGAGCTGCCGCCGCTGCGCGACCGGCGCGAGGACATCCCCCTCTTGCTCGATCACTTCTTCGGCCAGCTCGGCCACCGCGGTGGACCGGCCGCGATCCTGCCAGCGGACGTGCGTGAAGCGATCGCGAAGCACGACTGGCCTGGCAACGTGCGCGAGCTTCGGAACTTCGCCGAGGCGACGCTGGCGCTCGGCAGCCTCGCGCGGCCCGGCAGCGGTGCGCACACGGTCGTCGATCTCGAGGGCGCGCCCGGCCCGAGCGAGGCGTCGGCCGTCGCACCGACCGATGCCGTCGTTGGTGGCGACACGTTGCCGATCGGCGATCTGCTCGACGTGCCGTTCAAGGATGCGCGTCAGCGTGCGCTGCTCGCGTTCGAAGAGCGCTACCTCGCGCGTCTGCTGACGAAGTCGGGTGGGAACGTGTCGCAGGCTGCGCGCGATGCGGGGCTCGATCGGTCGTACCTGTTCTCGCTGCTCCGCCGATCCGGCTTGCGCTGAGCGCGAGACGCGCGGCTACTGGATGTGTGAGAGGCGATCGCGGACGGTCTGCGCGTCGCGCGCGTCCGGGGCCATCTCGAGATAGCGCTCGTACGCGCGGCGCGCTTCGGGGTTGAGCCCGAGACGCTCGGACGCGAGACCGAGACCACGCCACGCCGCCGACGTGCGCGGCGCGGCCTGCGTCGCTTCTTCGTAGAGCTCACGCGCGTTCGCGATCTGTCCGTGCAGCATCGCTGCTTGCGCCTGACGCACGAGATCGGCGGAGCGATCGGTCGAGGTCGCCTGCGACTCGGCGCTCGTCGGCGGCGGCGCCGCGACGCTGGTGGTGGGAGGCGGCGCGGTCGTCGCCTCTGCTGCGACGGTCGTCGGTCGCGGATGTCCCGCGCGCGGGTGATCGGGAGCGGCGACCGTCGTCGCGGGCGGAGGTGTCGGCTCGATCGCTTCGACCACCGAGGTCAGCGGTGCTTCGGGCGGCGGATCGATCACGAGGTCGGTCGCGGGCACCGGCGTGGGGACGATCGACGGCGGCGGCGCGACGGGCGCGCGCCCGAACGAGTACCAACCGCCGAGGCTCATGATCAGCAGCAAGAGAACGGCCGCGCCGATCGCCGGACCGCGCAGAGACGTGCCCGGGATCGGGGTCTCGCCGGTCGGCGGCTGCGCCGTCATCGGGCCGGGCGCGTAGCTCTTGATCCCGGCGGGCGGCATCGATGCCATGTCGCGCAGCGCATCGCGCAGCAGGTCGACGAACGCGACGGCGTCTCTCGGCCGCTGCTCGGGCGTGCGGGCGAGCACCATCGCGAAGGCGGCCTCCACCGAAGCGGGAAACGCGCGTTGCGTGACGGTCGAGAGCGATGGAGCGACCATCGAGACCTTGTCCATCAGCACGGCCATCGGCTGGCCGTCGAACGGCGCCATGCCCGTGAGCAGCTCGAACGCGACGACGCCGAGCGCGTACACGTCGCCCGCCGGTCCCGAGAGCGATCCGCGCGCCGCCTCGGGCGCCATGTAGACCGCCGTGCCGACGACGTGGCCCACGCGCGTGAGACGCTCGGTGCCATCCGCCGCGTGCAGCGCTGCGAGACCGAAGTCGACGAGCTTGACGATCTCGCCCTGCGCCTTGGTCTTGGTGAAGAAGATGTTGCCCGGCTTGATGTCGCGATGGACGACGCCCTCGAGATGGAGCGCGTCGATCGCCGCGGCGATGGGTCGGAGGATTCCGACGACCTCGTCGAGTGGGAGCGTGCCGCGCTCGGCCATGACGGCCGCGAGGTCGCGACCCTCGAGAAGCTCCATCACGAGGTAGGGCTCGCCGGTGTCGAGGCGACCGAGATCGAACACGGTCACCACGTTCGGATGACGCACGCGGCTGGCCGTCTTGGCCTCGCGCTCGAAGCGCTTCAGCGTCTCGGCATCGCGCGCGTACGACGCGGGCAGCACCTTGATCGCGACCTCTTGATCGAGCTCGAGGTGCATCGCGCTGTACACGACGCCCATGCCGCCGCGACCGATGATCCCTTTGATCTTGTAGCGCCCGCCGCCGACGATCTTGTCGACGAGATCTTCGGCTGGATCGGGCGCCGCTTCACCGTCCGTCATCATCACGTCGCCCGACGGCCGCAGGTCTCCCGAGGAGAGGTCCTGCGCCCGCGGCTCGTCGATGCGTTCGGTGGTCGGCATTCAGCGATCGATTCTACGTGAGGCTAGAGCCCGAGGAACACGCACGATCCGCTCACGCAGCCGTAGAGGGCGCTGCACGGGTGGCCGCACGAGCCGCAGTTGTTGCCGTCGGTCTGGGTGTTGACGCAGCTCGAGCCGCAGTACGTGAGGCCGGTCGCGCAGCAGTGGCCGCTGGTGCAGTGCTGCGTGCCCGCCGTGCATGCCTGGCCGCAGTTTCCGCAGTTCGCGTTGTCCGTCTGGAAGTTGTGGCAGCCATCGGTGCAGCAGCTCTGACCGGTCGTGCATGCGCGGCCACACATGTGGCAGTTGAGCGAGTCGCCGCCACCGACGCAGCGGTCGCTGCAGCAGAGCTGGCCGGTCCCGCACGCGGTGCACGCGCCACCGCAGTGCGCGGCGTCGTCGGCCACGCAGTGCCCGTTGCAACAGACCTGGGTGCCGCTGCAGACCGTGCCGCAGCCACCGCAGTGGCTCTCGTCGTTCGACGTGTCCACGCACTGCGTACCGCAGCACATGCCGCCCGCGCCGAGCGTGGTGCAGTCGAACGGACAGCCCGTGCAAGCCGGCGCCGTCGAGGCCACGCACGTCCCACAGCAGCTCATGCCGGTACCGTGACAGCCGACGCCGCAGGCGGTGCAGTTGTTCGGATCGGTCGTCGTGTCGACGCAGCTGCCACCGCAGCAGGTCTGGCCGCCTGCGCACGCGTGGCCACACATGCCGCAGTTGTGCGCGTCCGTCATCGTGTCCGCGCACGAGGAGCTACAGCACGTGTTCGCCGTGGACGGGCACGTCATGCCGCAGCCCATGCAGTTCGCGTGGTCCGAGCTCTCGTCGACGCAACTGCCGTTGCAGCAGCTCGTGCCGGCGCCGCACGCGTGGCCGCACATGCCGCAGTTGGTTCCGTCGGTCATCGTGTCGATGCCCTCGTCGGTCGAGCCGTCGCAGTCGTCGTCGAGGTGGTTGCAGAGCTCGGGGCTCGATGCGGGCGCGGTGCACATCACTGCGTTGCTCATGCAGGCCGTGACGCCGTCCGCGCACACGCCCATCGCGCTCGCGATCGTGCACGGCGCGCCGATGCCCGGGACGTTGTCGACCGTGCCGTCGCAGTCGTCGTCCGTCCCGTGGTTCGCGCACGTCTCGGGCATCGGCATGCCCGAGCCCATGCACGTCCCCCAGTGACCGCTCGCATCGCACGTCTGCGAGCCAAGCAGACAACGGCCGACACCGGCCTGTGCCTGCAGGCCGTTGAAGCACTGCCGCATCGCGGCGGGTGTGCAGGTGCACATCGAGTCCGCCGCGAACTCGTCGACCATGCCGTCGCAGTCGTCATCGAGACCGACTGCGGTCGCGGCCTGGCAACCTTCGGTGTTCGGAGTGACGTCCATGCTGCAGGAACCGGGCGATCCTCCGGTGCAGACCGACGTGCCCGGGCGACACGTGCCGACGCAAGCGTACGTGCCATCCGCGTTGCGCGTGCAGCCCACCGTCGGCGCCGGCGGATAGCAGAGCGCATCCGTCTCTTCGTCGACGAGGCCGTCGCAGTCGTCGTCGTTGCTGTTGCAGAGCTCGGCGATCGGATCGGCGTTCCGCACGCACGTCATCGACCCACAGCTTCGGTGGCCGTTGTTGCAGAGGCCCACCTGGCCCGTCGTGCATGCGGCGCCGCCGCCGTCGCAGTGGTTGTCGGCGTCTGTGTTCGCGTCGATCGGCACGTAGGCATCGCGGTTCGCGTCGATGCCCGTGTCGGGCCCGCCGTCGACGCCGGTGTCTGGCGCAGGCGGCCCACTGTCGACGCCGGTGTCCGGTCCGGGACCGCTGTCCATGCCGCCGCCGACGCAGAAGCCGCGGTGGCAGCTCTCGCCCGCGCCGCAGACCATCGCCGCGTTCGCGTCGGTGCACGCCGTCTGGTGCGTGTTGCTGTTCGCATCGGCGGCGCAGCCTGCGATCGCGAGCGCCGTCAGCGCGAGGAAAGGCAGCGCTCTCACAGGACACCTCCGAAGCTGCCGCTCAGCGCGAGCCCGACCTGCGTGCTCGACACCATCGGCGTGACCGCGAGCGGCGAGCTGCCGTCCTCGTTGCCCGCCGCCATCTGCCAGATCAATCCACCGACCGCGACGATCGCGCCGCCGATCAAGAGCGCGTCGGCCACCGTCGCCTCCGTCTGCTGCCGCGAGAGCACCGCGAGGTTCGCGTCCGCATCCGCCGCCGTCGCGTAGCGCGCGGCGCTCTGGTACGTGCTCGCATCGCCGATCGAGAGGCCACCGACGATCGCGCCCGCGATCAGCGCGAGACCGCCCACCACGATCACGACGATCGGGACGGGCGAGAGCGACGTCGTGTGCGGCGGTGGAGGCGGCGGCATCGTGTCCGTCTCGGTCGCCGCGACGGCGGGCAGTCCGAAGACCTCGCGCAGCAGCCCTTCGACGCCGCCGAGCAGCGTGCTCGTGTCGCCGGCTCCCGTTTCGCGCGTGCCACGACGGATGCTCGAGTCGCGCCCGTCGAACACGAGGATCGTCGCGATGATCTGTCCGTTCGCCTGTGCGAGCGAAGGCACCACGATGATCGGCGTGCCCGTCTCGGACGCGACTCCGCCGAGACACTCGGTCGTCTCGCCCATGCAGCCGAGCGCGAGCTGGATCTGCTCGAGGTCGAGCGCGACCGCGCCCTCCGTGCGCACGACGTGCAGGCTATCGAGCCGAGCGCGCACCGTGCGATCGAACGCCGCTCCCTCGCCGGGCTCCACACCCGTCAGCTGAGAGGTCAGGACCGTAGCGCTCGGACGATCGTCGGTCTGCGCGGAAGCCTGGTTGGCGCCGATCGCCCACATCAGCACCAGCCCTACCGTCACGGTGGTCATCGAGCGCCGGCGTTCACGCGGTTGCATCGAATGCCGGTCCAAGCACGGCGCGCACCAATCGGTTTCGTTCGTTCGCACGATGTCCATCCTCGAATCTTCCAGGGTGGCGCACCACAGCGTGGGGGTTAGGTGCCTACACCGAGCGCTTCCGGCGAACGCTACCACGACTCTTCGATCCGCCAGCGGCTTGACTCGCATTCTCGTGTCAGTGTCCGGCCGCGTGAACCGCCCATATTTTGCTCTCTTTCTGATCGCCACGACCGGCTGTGGAGCCGCCAGCGCCGACCGACCGCGGCCGATCCCGAGCCCGCCGGGCCACTGCGCCGTCGCCGGGGAATGGACGAGCGGCGAGCTCGACGTGGCCGACGGATCCTTCACGTACGCGGGCGTCAGGCAGGCTCCGGCCCGGATCGATCTCGACGTGAGCCCGCCGCTCGCACGCGTCCGAGTCGACGGGATCTCGATCGGCGGCACCATCGACATCCGCGGCACGTTACGTATCGTGCCGCCTACCGCGCTCGGCGAGAACGTCCTGCTTCCGCCGGGCGCCGAGGTGTCGATTCTCTCGATCGACGCCGACCGCGCGACGATCGGTCTCGGGCGCTTTTCGTTCTCCGAGGGCGACCAGATGACGTGGACCGTCGCTCCGCGCGCCGTGGTTCCGTGCACGTCGCTCGGCCTCGGCTTCGCGTTCCGCGACGAGGACTCGGAGCGGCGCGAGCGTCTCGCGCTCGGCCTTCCGCTCGATCCACCGGTGCGCTTCGTCGCGATCGATCATCCGCTCGCGATCGCGGCGCAGCCGGGCGGGCCGACGCAAGTCACGCTCGACGCGCGCGACTACTCGGAGCGTCTGCTCTGGCTCGAAGAGCAGGGCGGCTTCACGCGCATCGCGCTGCAGCACTGGACGGGCGCGACGCTCGTCGGCTGGGTCGCCTCGAGCGACCTCCTGACGGAAGAGCCGCCCGGTGGCGAGGGAGGGGGCTTCGGCGGGCTGTTCGGGTCGTTGGCGGGCCCGCGCACGTACCAGAGCTGCCACGCCGATCACTCTCTGTCGCTCTCGGTGCGACACATCTCGACGACCGACGATCGAGGAGAGCGCACGCCGCTCGCCACGCCGGGATCACCGATCGTCGTCGGCACGATCGACGCAGGCACCGCTTTCGTTCTCGTCGAGGCGCGCGCCGACGGCACCGCGCGCATCGAGGCACATCCACAGGGACATCTCTACGTGGACGCCGACGCGGAGTGGCTCGTGCCGAGCGAGACGTTCTCGTGTGTCGAGGAGACCTACGATCCGAGCGCCGCGTTCGCCGCGCTCACGGCCGACTAACGCTCGAAGCGTGCGAAGAAGTCGGCGCGGTGCGTCCGGCTCAGCACGACGGAGCTTCCGTCGCGCAGGACGAGGATCCCGTCGCCGTGGCTCGACGGCTCGACCGTCGTCACCGCGCGTACGTTCACCACCTCGCCGCGGTGTACGCGCACGAAGCGATCGTCGTCGAGCCGCGCGAGCATCGCTTGCAGCGTCTGTCGCACGACGATCGGCTGCGCGCCTCCCGTGAAGACTTGCACGTGCTTGTCGGCGGCCGTCAGGCGCAGGATCTCGTCGAGATCGACGGCGAGCCAGCGGGTCGAGGTGCGCAGCGCGATGCGGCGCCGACCCGTGGCGACCGACGCGATCACACCCGCGACGTCGAGACGACCGAGCTCGCCGTGGGAGAGCTGAGCCCACGCCTTGTCGAGCGCACGCTGGAAGCGCGGGCGATCGTAGGGCTTGAGCAGATAGTCGACCGCGTGCGCCTCGAACGCGCGCAACGCGTGCTCTTCGTGCGCGGTCGAGAAAACGATCTGCACCGCGCGATCGGGGCCGAGCGCTTCGGCGACTTCGAGGCCGGTCATCTTCGGCATCTGCACGTCGAGGACGACCAGATCGGGCGCGAGCGACTCGATCGCGTCGAGCGCTTCGAGACCGGTGCGTGCTTCGCCCGCGAGCTCGAAGCGTGGGTCTTGCTCGACGAAGCGCGCGATCGTGGCCCGCGCCAGGCGCTCGTCGTCCACACCCAGCACCTTGAACCGGCGGCCCGTCATGCCGGCGCAGCCGTCGCCGGGATCCGGAGCGTCACGCGCGCGCCGCCGCTGGGCGCCCGATCGCGCTCGAGGCTCGCGCCCGAGGCGAAGACGAGCGAGAGCGTCTCTTCGAGGCGCACGAGGCCACGCCCTTCGACGTCGGTGGGACCGCCGTCTCCGCCGGAGAAACCTCGACCGTCGTCGTCCACGCGGACGTGGAGCATCTCGCCCTCGAGCGCGATCGTGATCACGACGTGCAGCTCCGGCTCGGGCGACGGGTTGTGCTTCACCGCGTTCTCGATCAGCGACTGGATCGCGAAGCGCGGCACGCGGACGTGCGAGGCTCCTTCGTCGCTCTCCCATCGCACCGAGAGCCGATCTCCGAAGCGCGTCTCGAGCAGCTCGACGCCGCGCTCGGCGTGCGCGCGCTCTTCGGCGAGCGTCCAGACCGGCGTGGCGGGCCCGAGCGTCACGCGCAAGATGTCGCCCAGGATCGCGAGCAAGCTCTCGGTGCGCTCGACGTCTTCGTGCATCGACGCGCTGATCGTGTGGAGCGCATTGAACAAGAAGTGCGGATCGAGGCGTGCGGTGAGCGCATCGAGGCGCGTCTGCGCGAGCGCGCGCTCGAGATCGGCCGTGCGCAGCTCCGATTCGCGGCGCTCGTCCCACACGTAGATCGCGTGCCAGAGACCGGCGAGCGCCGGATAGAGGAGCAGGTCGGCCTGCGCCTCGTAGATCACCTGGATGCGGAGCGTGGGCACGTAGAAGAGCGTGCTCGTGATCAGCGCGACGAGGTAGCGCAGCGGGATCATCACGAGACAGTGCGCGAGAGAGAACGTCGCGTAGCCCGCGACGTGGAGCGCGACGAAGCGTCCCCATCCCGATCGCGGGTCGTGGGCCCACGCGACGAAGAGCTGCACCGTCGGGAACGCGGCCCACGCACCGATGGCGCCCGTGATGTGCCCGATGAGCCACGCCATCGCCGTCGCGCTCGGTCCGACGCGCAGCATCTCGCGAAGACCTCCTTGCGCGAGGCTCACCGCGAGGAAGAGCACGAGAACCGCGAGCGCGGGCCCGAGCCGGATGCGAGGCCAGCGAAGGCCGTGAGATGCAGGTGCGCTCATGCGATTCGATCCGAGCCTACACGCGAGGAGCGTCGCGGGATCGCGCCGGTCGCGAGACGGACCCGAGGCGCCGTGACCCGGGTGGGTGGGACTCGATGCGGCTGTTAGAGCCCACGATGCGCTCACGACGACCTCTCGCTCCGATCGCTCTCCTGCTCTCGCTCTCGCTCTTCGGATGCGAGGGTGCGAGCGTCACTGTTGACGCTGGCGCTTCCGATGCGACGCCCGACGGGGATCCGCCGATCGGAAACGTCACCTACACCGCCGACGTTCGACCGATCCTCACGCAGCACTGCCTGAGCTGTCACGTCGCCGGCGCTATCGCGCCGTTCGCGCTCGACACGTACTCGGCCGCGCGCACGGAGGCCGGTCGCATCGCCGAGGCCACGCGCTCTCGCACGATGCCGCCGTATCTCGCCGACGCGTCGGGTGCATGCCGCACGTTCCGCGATGCCCGCTGGCTGACGGAGCGCGAGATCGCCGTGCTCGAGGCGTGGCGCGATCAGGGCACGCCCGAAGGTGACTCGTCGATCGCGGCGCCGGAGATTCCTGGGCTGCCGCAGCTGAGCGGCACGATCTCGACGCTCGACACGGGCGTCGACTACACGCCGAACGCGGCGATGGCGGACGACTATCGATGCTTCGTCGTGGAGGCACCGATCGCGACGGGCACGTACTTCGTGACGGGCAGCGAGGCGCGACCTGGCAATCCACGCATCGCGCATCACCTGATCGTCTACGCGCCGCGCACCGATCAAGCGGCGCAGGCCGCGCGCGCGCTCGATGCGGCAGAGGAAGGCCCAGGCTACACGTGCTTCGGCGGATCGGGAGTGAACGCGCTGCCAGCCGCGCTGTGGGCACCCGGCGCAGGCGCGACGCTCTATCCCGCGCACACGGGTGTGCAGCTCACCGGCGGACGTCCGCTCATCGTGCAGATGCACTACAACACGCTCGCGGGGCCGGGCACGAGCGATCGGACGCAGATTGATCTCTCCACCGTGACGACCGGCGTCACGCCCGCGTACTGGGTACCCGTCGCGGACTACGGGCTGGACGTGCCGCCGCACATGTCGTCGGTGAGCGCGAGCGCGACCCAGCGCGTCGGCGACATCACGAGCCTCACGCTGAACCTGCGCGTGTTCGGAACGGCGCCGCACATGCACCTGCTCGGTCGCACGCTGCACGTCGACATGGATCGCGCAGCCGGAGACACCGAGTGCCTGGTCGACGTCCCGAGCTGGAACTTCAACTGGCAGATGGCCTATTTCTACGACACGCCGCTGCCGATCACGCCCGACGATCAGCTGCGCATCACGTGCTCGTACGACACCACGTCGCGCGACGGCGACGTCGTCTGGGGCGAGGGCACCCAGGACGAGATGTGCATCGACTTTCTCTACCTGAGCTTGTGAGCTCTCGGCCTCGTCAGCGGCCGTAGCTCGAGCTCGAGAACCACCACTCGACGCCGACGCCGAGGAAGTGCTCGATCGGCTGTCGCGAGCGCGGGTCGAGATCGTTGTAGAGCGAGCGCGCGCCGTCGTCGCGCGCGGTGATCACGTACATCAAGCGGATCTGCGGGCGCGTGTACGTGCCTCGGCCGAACGGCGACAAGAAAGGCATGATGCCGAGCTTGAACACGCCGCCGCCCTCGGGCGATCCGGTGCGCTCGTCGATCGCGGTCGTCTGCATCGCTTGATATGAGAGATCGAGCGCGACGCCCGCGACGTCGCCGAGCCACACCATCGGTCGCGCGCTCACGGCGCCTTCGCTCAGCGCGGAGCGATTGAAGACGGCCGGGTCGGCGTCGCGGAACAGGCGCCACCACGCGCCGATCTGCACGCCGAACGCGATGTCCGCGTTCTCCCTCCACTCCCAGTTGCCGCTCGCCGCGATGCGGATCTCCTCGGCGCGGCCCGTCTGGATCACGCTGCCGGTGGTGAACGGAACGCCGAGCGGATCGTAGGCGCCGAGCCCGCGCGCGTAGCGGAAGAACAGATTGAGGAACGCGTGCTGCTCGCTGATGTACCCGCCGACCTGCGCGCCGACGACGTAGCCGCTGTCCTCGGGAAGGTGCTCGAGCGTGCTGTCGTCGCGGAGCCGATCGCCCGCGCCGAGGTAGTGCTGCTCGCCGTAGAGACGCGCGAGCATGCCCGTCGGCGCGAAGCGTCCGAATGGCCACCACGTCACGCGGCCGCTCGTCACCACGCGGGGGCGATCGAGGATGTAGACCTCGTCGGGCAAGAAGCCGACGCGCGCGGGCGCGAGCGTGACCTGCTGCTGATACGGATTGTTCGGCTCGGCCAGACCGACCTGCAGACGAAACTCGAGCGCATCCTCGAAGTCGTAGCCGAGACCGCCGCCGACCGTGTTGAGGTTGTCGAGCGGCCAGAAGTTCATCAGGTAGACGTCGTCGCCGCGCACCATGCGCGAGCCGCCCCAGAACGAGAGGCCGTGCGCCAGGATGTTGCGCGCCTCGACGAAGAGGTTGCGGATCGCGATGCGCGCCGAGAAGTCGCCCGTGTAGTGGAAGAGCGGGCCCGCGTAAGCGACGGTGAACACCACGCGCGTGTCGACGCCGAAGAAGCGGTCCTCGCGACGCAGCTCCATCTCGGCGTAGGTGTCGTCCTGATCGACGCGCGGCGCGAACGTCGTGATGCCGGACTGACGACCGGTGTTGCCCTGCAGATCGGATGCGGCGATCACGCGGCCGTACGAGCCGAAGTGGAAGCCGTTCATGAACTCGGTCAGCGCGTCGATGTGCGCGTCCTGCTCCGCCTCGTGCGCCGCGTCGCTCGCGGCCTGACCTTCGCTGGTCGTCGTGGTCGTCGTCGCATCTGGCGTCGTCGTCGTGGTGGTCGTCACGACTTCCGGCGCGACGACGGGCGTCTCCGCCTCTGGCGTCTCCGGATGCGTGCGGAGCCAGTCCTCGCGCGCCTCGCGCTGCGCGAGATCTTCCGGCACGTCGGTGTTGCCCGCGGCGTCCTGTGCGTGGACGTGGCTCGCCCCGAGAACGACGAAGATCGATGCGAGCCACCAGCGCACGGCGCGACAGTACATCGCCCGTTTCGAATGTGGAGCGCTAACTAGAGGATGCGGTCGCGGCCGGCCTGCTTCGCAGCGAGCAGGCGCTCGTCGGCGATGCGCATCAGCGTCGGCTCGTCACGCGCGTCGGCCGGGAGCATCGCGACGCCGGCGGAGAGCGTCGCGCGCAGCTCGATCTCGCCGAACGGAATCCTCAGCGCACGCGTCTCGCGCAGCACTTGCTCGACGAGCGTCATCGCCGTGGCGCGATTCGCGCGCGGCAGCGCGATGGCGAGCTCGTCGCCGCCGAGCCGCGCCGTGAGCCCGCGCGGGCCGATCACACGGCCCAGCAGACGACCGATCTCCTTGATCGTCTGCGCGCCTGCGAGATGCCCGTGCGCGTCGTTGATCGCCTTGATGCCGTCGATGTCGAGCATCGCGACCGCGAGCGCATCGCCCGCGAGGCCCGCCGCCTCGACGAGCGCGGCGAGATCGGTCTCGAAGCGTCGGCGCGACAGGAGGCCGGTGAGATCGTCGCGCGCGATGCGCTCGATGATCGCGTGATCGAACGCTTGCTCGACGGGGTCGTGCATCTCGAGGCGCAGGAGCGTGTCGCCGATGCCGAGCTGATCGCCGCGCTGGAGGAACGCCTCTTTCCCGATCGGCGCACCGTTCACCTCGGTGCCGTGCTTGCTGCCGAGGTCGCGCACGCGGACCCCGCGTCCCTGCCCGAGCGTCTCCACGATCGCGTGCTTCCACGAGACGGCGGGATCACGCAGCACGAGGTGGTTCTCGGGGCCACGACCGATGCTCACCGCGCGATCGATCAGCGTGCGCTCGCCGAGCTGCGGGCCGGCGAGCACGACGAGGACCGCCTTGCGCTCGTCCTGCGCCGGCGGACGGCTCGACTTCTGCCGAAGGGCCTGGATTTCCGGCAGCGTGCGAGCGGGATCGCGCACGGTCGAGTGCGGATCGTCGGGCTTGCCGCTGCGCGTCACGCAGGCAGCTTACCGGACCGCGTCCAGAGCGAGAAATACGTCGCGAACGGATTGGGAACTTCGGTGCGAGCGCGTTGTCGGAACCGGAGCGGAGGTCTCCATGCGCGCTTCGATCTTGGCTCTCGTGCTCCTCACCGTCCCAGGTCTGGCACTCGCTCAGGACCCGCCGGTCGCAGCCAATGGCAGTGTCCTGCCCGAGATGATCATCGTCGGCAGGCCTCAGCGCCCACACGCGTTCGTCATGCTGCCGCGCGCGCGCGTGCACTTCGATCGTGCCGATGCATCGCACCACGCCGTCGACCGCATCGTCGAGAGCGTGACGCACACGCCGTTCTGAGGGCTCAGAGCCCGAACGCGGAGACCGGGACGCGCGCCACGAACGTGAGCGTCGAGCCCGCGGGCGTCATCGCATTCCCGAGGATCACCGTTCCGTCGCTCGACGCCGCGATCACGTTGGTGAGCACGTACCCGCCTGGCAGCGTGATGCCGGCCGCCACGAGCTGATCCGCGAGCGGCAGCATGCCGGCCGTCGAGGTCCACACGAACGCCGTGGTGGATCCGAAGCTGCCGCTTCCGCCGAAGACGAGCGCGCCGCCCGCAGCCACGGCGTTCGGCGTCGTGGTGTCGCCGCCGAGCGAGCCCGGGAGCGTGCCGAGCGAGACGACGCCGCCTGCCTGCGACCAGACGAAGCCTTCGAGGTTCCACACGCCCGCGACGACGCTGCCGTCGGTGTTGATCGCGAGCACTTCGCCGGGCGCATCGAGCTGCATGCCGGGGAGCATCGTGCTGGTGCCGTCATCGCGCCAGATCGCCGGCCAGCGATCGACCATGTCGGTCTGCGCGAAGCCGGCCGCCACGTGACCGTCATCGGAGACCACCGTCGCGCGATTGACCGGGGGCATCGCCGTTCCGGTCGAGCCCAGCTGCGTCAGCGCGGTGGCCGTGGTCGCGCCGCCCGAGGTGACCCAGCGGTACGCGAGGGGCACGCATCCGTTCCATGCGAAGCCGACCATCACGGTGCCGTCGGCGCTCACGTCCCATGCGCCCGCGCGGTTCATGTCGCACCCGGTCGCGAAGACGTCGGGCTCGTCGTGCCAGCCTCCGGCCGAGGTCCACGATCCGGCGACGACGGGCACACCATGAAGCGCCGTGACGCGCGCCGCGGCCGACATCCCCGTCGCGAAGTCCTGGCTGGGGTCGCCGACGCTCGTGACGAGGCGCAGGGCCGCGGTCGCGACGTCGAAGAGATAGAGGTCACCGTTCGTCGACGCTGGATCTTCGATCGACGCGATCGATCCATCCGGCGTGAGATCGATCGGCCAGCCGTAGTCGATCCATCGAATGCCGGTGCCAACGAGCCCGGGGCCGGCGTCGGAGCCGCCGTCGGGGCGAGCGGGCGCATCGTGCCCCACGTCGACGACGACGAAGGCGTCGAGCGTCGCCGCATCGCCGGGCGTGGCCGCATCGGGTGTCGTGGCCGCCGGCCCCGAGCACGCGCCGACGAGAAGGGCGCCCAGGGCCGTCGACGAGATCCGCTGCGAGCGCCCGAAAAGACGGTGAAAGACCATGCGCATCATGTAGCGCTCCACGGCCAGGCATACTTGGGCAAGTTTGGGCAGCCTCGACAAGAGCGTGCGAATCGTCCTCGACGGATGCGAGATCGACCTCGGCCAGAGCGAGCTGGTGCGCGGTGCCGACCGACAGCGGCTGACGACCAAAGAGGTCGAAGTGCTCCAGTACCTCGCCACGCATCCAGGGCGCGCCATCTCCCACGAGGAGCTGCTCGAGAACGTCTGGGGACACTCGCGGCTCGCGTCGACGCAGCCGGTGTACAGCGTCGTGAAGCGACTGCGTCGGAAGCTCGACGCGCACGGCGGGCACCGACACCTCGTCACCGTGCATGGCGTGGGCTACCGGTTCGAGCCGGCGCGCGAGGCCGAGCCGATTCCGCGGGCGCTCGAGACGTCTTCGCTCGTCGGTCGCAGCGTCGAGCTTGCCGCGGTCGAGCGGTACCTCGAGGAGGGCGCACGCCTCGTCTCGCTCGTCGGCCCCGGCGGCGCCGGCAAGACGTCTCTCGCGCGCGAGCTCGCGCGACGATGGACCGATCGCGGCCTCGACGTCGTGCGGCTGGACGCCTCCGCCGCGCGCGCTTCCGAGCTGCGTCGTGCGCTCGCGCTCGCGGTCGGCGCGCGGACCAGCCCGGAAGACGACGTCGACGGGTTCGACCCCATCGCGCGCACTCTGCGGTCTCGCAACGCGTGGGCGCTGGTGATCGACGATGCCGAGCATGCGCTCGACGAGCTCGCTTCGATCGTCCCGACCTTGGTCTCGAGCGTGCGCGTGCTCGTCACCTCGCGCGAGCGGCTCGCGGTTGCCGGCGAGCGCGTCGTGGAGATCGGGATGCTCTCGATCGCAGACGGCGAGCAGCTCTTCCGCGAGCGTGCGCGCGCGGCGGGCGTCGCGATCGATGCGAGCGCGGACATCGCCGACGTCGTCGCGACGCTCGAAGGCCTTCCGCTCGCGATCGAGCTCGCGGCAGCGCACGCGAGCGTCGTCTCGTTCGAGGGCATGCGCCGCGATCTCGATCGACAGATCGATCATCTCGTCGCGACGCGTCGGGGCGTTCCCGCGCGCCACGCGACGCTGCGCCGGTCGGTCGAGTGGTCGTGGGGATCGCTCGAGCGCGACGAGCGCGAGGTGCTCTCGCAGTGCGGTGTCTTCTCGGGCGGTTTCACCATCGCCGCGGCCGAAGCGGTCGTCCGCGTCGCGGGCGCGGTGCGGCATCTCCTCGTGCGCCTCACGGAGCGCTCGCTCGTGCGCGTTCTCGGCGGCCGCATGAGCTTGTACGAGATCGTGCGCGAGCTCTCGGCGGAGCACCTCGTGGATCGTGAGAGCGTCGAAGCGCGGCACGTGGCGTGGGCCCACGCGCTCGTGCGAGAGAGCGGCGCGCTCGACGACGTCCCGAGCGCGAGCGCGTACGCGGTGCTGGCGCCCGAGATCGAGAACCTGATCGGAGCGTTCGGACGCGCACGCACGAGTGACCCGACTGCGGCCGTGGATCTCGCGCTCGCGATCGATCTCGTCACCACACGTGCGCGGAGCCGCGAGGGGCGCGACGTGCTGCGCGAGGCGCTCGCGGTGGCGACGGGCGAGGGCGCCGTTCGTCTCCGCCTCGCGCTCGGCCGATCGCTGCAGCAATCCGGTGCCGATGGCGCGACGTTCCTCGAGGACACCATCGCGCTCGCGTACGCGAGCGGCTCGCCCCGCCGAGCGCTCGAGGCCGAGAGACTCTGGCTCGCCTCCACGGCGGCGATGGGCGAGCCACGCGCGGCACTACCGCGGCTCGAGGCGTTGCTCGATCGCGCCCGCGCGCTCGACGGAGCGGGTGGGCTCGTCGGCCGCGTCGCGCTCGACCTCGCGGAGGTGCATCTCGCGTCGGGCAGCGTCGATCGCGCGGCGGAGCTCGGGAGCGAGGCTGCGCGCGTGCTCGAAGCGAACGGCGA
>CAYSCF010000039.1:25500-33217 GCA_964429305.1 uncultured Sandaracinaceae bacterium
ATCGCGCGGCGGAGCTCGGGAGCGAGGCTGCGCGCGTGCTCGAAGCGAACGGCGATCCGATCCATGCGGCACGCGCAGCGGGCGTGTTGAGCCACGTGCATCGCGAGCGACGCGAGCACGAGGATGCGTTGGCCTCGCTCGAGCGCGCGCGTCGCCTGCTCGAAGACGCCGGCGACGAGGTGGGCCTCGCACGTCTCGATCTCGATCGCGGCGTGTGGCTCGCGCATCTGGGCCGCTCGCGCGAGGCGGCGGGCGCGTTGGAGGCGGCGATCGCGGCGCATCGGCGCCTCGGCCTCGTCACGGGCGAGATTCGTGCGCGCGACTGGATGGTGCTCGCGCAGCTCGGTCTCGGTGACGACGAGGCCGCGCTCGGACACGCGCGCGAGATCCAGCAGCTGGCGATCGATCTCGGTCGGCGCGTGTACGAGGCCGAGCGCGCCTTCGGTGCGACGTGGTTGGTCAGCGGCAAGATCGAAGAGGCCGACGTTGCGTTCACGCGAGCGCTCGACGTGCTGACCGCGCGCGGAACGGCCACGGTGCGCGGCCACGTGCTCTCGGCTCGCGCGCTGGCGCGCATCCTCGCGGGGCGATTCACGGAGGCAGAAGCCGACCTGGAGGCGTGCGTACGCATCCACGACGAGCGCGGCAGCGAGGCGGCACGGCTCCACGCGCAGGCCGAGCTCGCGCTGGCCCGAGAGATCGCCTCGCCACGCGAGAGCACCGAAGCCTCGCTCGATGCCGCCGACCGCGCGGGCGGAAGCCCTTGGGAGCTGCGGCACGCGCTCGGGCGTCGCGCCGTCGCGAAGATGCTCCGTGCTCGGCGCGCCGGCCGGTCGCAAGCGGAGATCGAGCGCATCCGCCGCGACGCGCGCACGACGCTCCTCGAAGGCGCCGCCATGCCGTCGGACTACTTCACGCGCTGCTCGTTGTTGCTCGTCGATCACGTGGCGCGCGCGACGTAGCGATCGACCGAGACTCGGCTCGAGTCGGAGGCGCGCTCCCGCGCGTGTCGCTGCGCTGCATTCCGGGCTGAGACTCGGTTACACTGGCCTCTCGGCGACACGCGGGGAGGTCGGGGATGAGCAAGCAGCAGCTGAAGTCGATCGCGAAGGACTCGATCCCGCGGGCGCTCGAGAAAGCCGAGCGCTACCGCTTGCTCAACGAGCCCTTCCTCGCCGAGAGCATCTGTCTCGACATCCTCGCGGTCGATCCCGAGAACGCAGAGGCGCTGGTTTGTTACGTGCTCGCGCTCACCGATCAGTTCGGTAGCGGAACGCCGAACGTGAAGAAGGCGCGCGCGGCCATCGCCAAGCTGAAGACCGCGTACCAGCGCGACTACTACTCGGGCCTCGTCTCCGAGCGTCGAGGACAGGCATACGCCGAGAGCAACGCTCTCGGGTCGCGCGAGGCAGCCTGGGACTACATCGCCGAGGCGATGGAGTGCTACGAAAGAGCCGCGTCCGATCCGCACGAGAAGGGCAACGACGATCCGACGCTCCGCTGGAACACCTGCGTGCGACTGATCGAAGCGCACGGTCTGGTCGAGCCGAGCCCCACGCGCAGCGAGCATCCGCTGGAATAGACGGATCCGTTCCCCAGTGCTCGGTTCTCCATCGCACTGTTCTCCATTGCTCTGGGCGCGCCCCGAGGGTTAGCGTTCCCCCCGACCGCGCCTCGTTTTGCGTCGCGGAGGAGTGATCGATGGCCGAAGCCGTTGCCGCAGCGAGCACGGGGGACAAGCCCCGCGGACGTCGCCTGCGTGTGTTCATGGAGACCCGCCGCAAGGACAACTGGTGGGTGCCTCAACTGATCACGTTCGTCGTCTTCACGTCGTTCATCGTCTACGCGACGTGGGCGGCGTTCCAAGGCGAGTACTACACGAGCGGACCCTATCTCTCGCCGTTCTACGCGCCGGAGCTCTGGGGCCCCTCTCACCACGCGTGGTTCGGTCCGGCGCCCGAGTGGATCCCGGCTTGGATTCCGTTCACGCCCGCGCTCCTGATCCTGCCGTTCCCGGGCGGCTTCCGGTTCACTTGTTACTACTACCGCGGCGCCTACTACAAAGCGTTCTGGCAGGACCCGCCGGGCTGCGCCGTCGGTGAGCCGCGCGGCAAGAGCTTCTGGGGCGAGAACTCGCTGCCGCTCATCCTCCAGAACGTGCACCGCTACTTCATGTACGCGGCCGTCGTGTTCATCTTCTTGCTCGCCTACGACGTCTGGCTCGCGATGTGGTTCGAGGACGCGGCGGGCGTCGCACACTTCGGCATGGGCGTCGGCACCATCATCATGTTCGTCAACGTGTGCTTGCTCGCGAGCTACACGTTCGGCTGCCACTCGCTGCGACACCTGATCGGCGGCGGCAAAGACAACCTGCCCAAGGGCGCCGTCGGCAGCGCCTGTTACGACGGCTGCTCCAAGCTCAACAGCAAGCACCAGCTCTTCGCGTGGTGCTCGCTCTTCTCGGTCGCGCTCACGGATGTCTACATCCGGTTGTGCTCGATGGGCATCATCACCGACTTCAGGATCTTCTAAGATGGCTACCGAATATCAGACCCACGAGCACGACGTGATCGTGATCGGCGCAGGCGGCGCGGGGCTCCGCGCGGCGATCGAAGCGTCGGCCGCGAACGTGCGTGTCGCCGTGCTCACCAAGTCGCTGCTCGGCAAGGCGCACACCGTCATGGCCGAAGGCGGCATGGCGGCGGCGATGGGCAACGTCGACGATCGCGACAGCTGGAAGGTGCACTTCGCCGACACGATGCGCGGCGGTCAGTACCTGAACCAGTGGCGCATGGCGGAGCTGCACGCGAAAGAGGCTCCCGAGCGCGTGAAGGAGCTCGAGGCGTGGGGAGCGGTCTTCGATCGCACGAAGGACGGCAAGATCCTCCAGCGCAACTTCGGCGGGCATCGGTATCCGCGCCTCGCTCACGTCGGAGACCGCACGGGCCTAGAGCTCATCCGCACGCTGCAAGACCACGGTGTCCACAAGGGCATCGACTTCTTCATGGAGTTCACCGCGGTTCGGCTGCTCAAGGACGGCGACCGCATCGCCGGCGTGTTCGCGTACGACCGCGAGCGTGGCCGCTTCCGCGTGTTCAAGGCCAAGGCCGTCATCCTCGCGACGGGCGGCATCGGGCGCGCGTACAAGATCACCAGCAACAGCTGGGAGTACACGGGCGATGGTCAGTCGCTCGCGTATCACGCAGGCGCGACGCTGATGGACATGGAGTTCGTCCAGTTCCATCCGACCGGCATGGTGTGGCCTCCGTCGGTGCGCGGGATCCTGGTGACCGAAGGCGTGCGCGGCGAAGGCGGTGTCCTGCGGAACAAGGAGGGCAGGCGCTTCATGTTCGACGACATCCCCGACAACTACAAATCGAGCACGTCGGACAAAGAAGAAGAGGGCTGGCGCTACGTCACCGGCGACAAGACGGCGCGTCGTCCGCCCGAGCTGCTCACGCGCGATCACGTCGCGCGCTGCATCCGTCGCGAGGTGAAGGCGGGCCGTGGCTCGCCGCATGGTGGCGTGTTCCTCGACATCGCGTGGATCAAAGAGAAGATCCCGAACGCGCCCGAGCACATCAAGCGCAAGCTGCCGAGCATGTACCACCAGTTCATGCAGCTCGCGGGTGTCGACATCACCAAGGAGGCGATGGAGGTCGGTCCGACGACGCACTACATCATGGGCGGCGTGCAGGTCGACTCGGACTCGCAGATGACCGCGGTGCCTGGCTTGTTCGCGGCGGGCGAGGTCGGTGCGGGTCTGCACGGCGCGAATCGTCTGGGCGGCAACTCGCTCTCGGATCTCATCGTGTTCGGCAAGCGCGCGGGCGAGTACGCGGCGAAGTTCGCGAAGGACAGCAAGGACGTCACGGTCGCGGACGATCAGATCGAAGACGTGGCCAAGCTCGCGCTCGCGCCGTTCGAGCGTGACGCGAAGGAAGGCCCGTACGACGTTCAGTACGCGCTGCAAGACATGATGCAGGACCTCGTCGGCATCGTGCGCGTCGAGGACGAGATGAAGAAGGCGCTGGAAGGCCTCGAAGAGCTGAAGAAGCGCGCCGTGAAGGTCGGCGTGCACGGCAACCGCGAGTACAACCCGGGCTGGCACACGGCGCTCGATCTCGACAATCTGCTCACGGTCAGCGAAGCGATCACGCGCGCGGCGATCGAGCGCAAGGAGTCGCGCGGCGGCCACTTCCGAGACGACTATCCCGAGAAGGCCGACGAGTTCTCGAAGTTCAACATCGTGATCAAGAAGGGCGCAGGCGGTGAGATGGAGGTCTCGCGCCAGAACCTCACGCCGATGCGTGAGGATCTCGCCAAGGTCATCGAGGAGAACAAGTAGCCATGGCCGGCACTACCTCTTCGCGGAAAGTGACGCTCAAGGTCTGGCGCGGTGGCACCGACGGCGAGTTCAAGGACTACACGGTCGACGCCGACGAGGGCATGGTCGTGCTCGACGTCGTGCACAAGGTGCAGGCCGAGCAAGCGAACGACCTCGCGGTGCGATGGAACTGCAAGGCCGGCAAGTGCGGCAGCTGCTCGGCCGAGATCAACGGCATGCCTCGCTTGATGTGCATGACGCGGCTCGACACGATCGACACGACGCAGCCGATCACGGTGGAGCCGATCGCGAGCTTCCCGCTCATCCGCGATCTCGTGACCGACGTCTCGTGGAACTACGAGGCCAAGAAGAAGATCAAGCCGTTCAAGCCGCGCAAGCCGGACGCCGAAGACGGTACGTGGCGGATGGATCAGCGCGACGTCGATCGGGTGCAGGAGTTCCGCAAGTGCATCGAGTGCTTCCTCTGTCAGAACGTGTGTCACGTCATCCGTGATCACGACAAGCACGTCGAGGGGAAGGACGGCGTCGGCTTCGTGGGGCCCCGCTATTTCGTGCACGCCGCGGGCCTCGAGATGCACCCGCTCGATACGGAAGACCGCGAGCAGGACTTGAAGGACGCGCACGGCATCGGCTACTGCAACATCACGAAGTGCTGCACCGTCGTTTGCCCCGAGCACATCACGATCACGGACAACGCGATCATCCCGCTCAAAGAGCGCGTGGCGGACCGGTTCTACGATCCGATCAAGCGGATGTTCCGCGTCTTCACGGGCGGCTGATCGGATCAGCGGCTCCGGCGAACGTCACGAAAGGTCGCTGAGTAGAATGAGGACGCATCTCGTCGTCCTTTCCGGCCATCTGACGCGAGATCAGCTCGCCGATGCGCTCGCACGCGTGTCTCTCCGCGCGCCGGCTCGCGTCGGGCTGCTCGTCGATTGCCGGACCATGACGGGCTACGACGCCGAAGCGCGCGAGCTCTTCGTCGAGTGGAACCGCACGAATCGCGAGAGCGTCGCCGGCATCGCGATCGTGACCGACAACCGCCTCTGGTCGATGGTGATCGGCGCGATGTCGCTCGCGTCGGGGCAGCGCATGCGCGCCTGGTCGACGGTGGAAGACGCGCGCGCCTGGCTGGACCAGCTCGGCTGACTACTTCACGAGCTCGTACACGCGCGCGACGGCCTCGGCGAGCTTCGTCGCATCGGTGCCGCCGGCCTGCGCGAAGTCGGGGCGACCGCCGCCGCCACCGCCGACGATCGCGGCGGCGTCCTTGACGATGTCGCCGGCCTTGAAGCGATCGGTCGCTTCCTTGCTGACGGTGCACGCGAGCAGCGCGCGGCCGTCGCTCGACTTGGTGCCGAGCAGGATCACCGCGGGCTGCAGCTTGTCGCGCAGCTGCTCGGCGAGCTCGCGCAGCGCCTTGCCGTCGCCGCCTTCGACGACCGCGCCGAGCACCTTCACGCCGGCCTGTTCCTTGGCTTCCTTCGTGAGATCGACACCGCCGCCGCTGCCGCTCATGAGCTTGCGACGGAGATCCTCGATCTCCTTGTTCTTCTCTTTGACGGTGCCGAGCAGGCTCTCGACCTTCTCGCTCGCCTGCGCGGGCGAGCTCCTGAGAAGCGCCGCCGTCTTGCCGAGCTCGCGCTCGGTGTTGCGCACGTGCTGCAGGGCGCCCGTGCCGGTCAGCGCTTCGATGCGGCGAACACCCGCGGCCACGCCGCTCTCGCTCACGATCTTGAAGAGGCCGAGATCGCCGGTGCGCGACGCGTGCGTGCCGCCGCAGAGCTCGATCGAGTCGTCGGTCATGCGGAGCATGCGCACGACCTCGCCGTACTTCTCTTCGAAGATGCCGATCGCGCCCTTGGCCTTGGCCTCGGCCATCGGCAGCACCTCGGTCTCGATCGGCGCGTTCACGAGGATCTTCCCGTTCACGAGGTCTTCGATGCGAGCGAGCTCGCTGCTATCGAGCGCACGCGACCCCGAGTAGTCGAAGCGCATGCGATCGGGCGAGACGAGCGAGCCCTTCTGCATCGCGGTCGGGCCGACGACGGTGCGCAGCGCCCAGTGGAGAAGGTGCGTCGCGGAGTGGTTGCGTCGCGTCGCGGAGCGCCGCGCGTGATCGACCTCGAGATCGACGCCGGCGCCGACCTCGATCGATCCCTTCTTCATCACGCCGCGGTGCACGAAGAGGCCCTCGACGGGCTTCTGCGTGTCCTCGACCTCGAACACCGCATCGCCCGTCTGGCCCGCGTGCGAGGCGCGGATGACGCCGTGATCGCCGACCTGACCGCCCGACTCGCCGTAGAAGGGCGTGATGCGCGTGACGATCTCGCCGCGCTCGCCCTCGCGCAGCGCCGTGACGCGCGCGCCTTCCTTGATCAACGCGGCGACGCTCGAGCCGGCGCGCTCCTTGTCGTAGCCGACGAACGAGACGGCGCCGATCTCGCGCGCGACGTCGTGGTGCACGTTGCTGACGGCCTCGTGGCCGACCTTGCTGCCCTGGCTCCGCTCGCGCGCACGACCGAGCTCTTGCTCGAATGCGCGGTGATCGATGCGGAAGCCTTGTTCCTCGGCGATGACGTCCTGCAGATCGAGCGGGAAGCCGAACGTGTCGTAGAGCCGGAACGCGATCTCGCCGGGCAGCGTCTTGACGCCCATCTGCTCGATCCACTCGGTGTTCTTCGCGAGCAGCTCGAGGCCCTTGTCCATCGTGCGACGGAAGCGCTCCTCTTCCTGCTTGGCGACATCCGCGATCAGCGCCGCACGCTCGCGCAGCTCGGGGTACTGATCGCCCATCATCAGGGCGACGAGCGATGCGCACTCGTGCATGAAGAGGCGATCGATTCCGAGCCGGTGGCCGTGGCGGATTCCGCGGCGCATCACGCGGCGCAGCACGTAGCTCGGGCCGTCCTTGTCGGGCTGGATGCCCTCGGCGATCAGGAACGCGGTCGTGCGCGCGTGATCGGCGATGACGCGCATCGACACGTCGTCGGGCGCGAGCGTGCCGCCGTAGGTCTTGCCGCTCAGCTTCGCGGCGAGATCGACGATCGGGCGCAAGAGGTCCGTGTCGTAGTTGCTGGTGACGCCCTGCGCAGCGGCCGTCAGACGTTCGAGGCCGGCGCCGGTGTCGACGCTCTGCGCAGGGAGCGGCACGAGCGTTCCGTCCGCCATGCGCTCGAACTGCATGAACACGAGGTTCCAGAGCTCGACCCAGCCCGAGCCGTCCGCGCCCGGCTCCTGATCGAAACGCGCGAGATCCGGCTCACCGCCGCCCATCCAGAAGTGGATCTCGGTGCATGGGCCGCACGGGCCGGTGTCGCCCATCGACCAGAAGTTGTCCTTCTTTCCCATGCGGATGATCCGCTCGGG
>CAYSCF010000040.1:0-32882 GCA_964429305.1 uncultured Sandaracinaceae bacterium
CGACGGTGGTCGCGCATCCGCCGCCACCGAGCACGACGGTCGTCGCGCATCCGCCGCCGCCGAGCACGACGATCGTTCGCACACCGCCGCCGACGAGCACCGTCGCGCACCCGCCGCCCTCCACGACGACCGAGCATCATCGTCGGCCGCCCGCGTCGAGCGCGCCGTGTGGCGCGGCGACGGGGATTCCTTGCCTCGAGTGACCGTCTCAGGGGAGAACCACGCCATGGCTCGCATCGCTTTGGGCACGCTCGTGCTCGTTCTCGGATCGTTCTCGATCGCGCACGCGCAAGTGACGGCGCTGCCCGAGTGCACCGGCCACGACGTCGCCCAAGCGAGCGCGGAGTTCGAAGCGGGCAACGCGCTGCTCGCGCAGGCGATCGAGCAAGCGCGCGCCCACCACCCGGAGCGCATGCCCGCGATGGCAGCCGAGGCGCTCGGCCACTTCGACCGCCAGTGCGAGCTCGGTGACACGAGCGCCTACGCCGAGCGCGGCGCTGCTCTGCTCATGATGCAGCAGCCACTGGCGTCGGCGCAGAGCTACGACCGCTACCTCTCGTTCCATCCACTCGACTCGCTCGATGCGCGCACGCGTCGCCGGATCGAGCCCAACCTGCAGCCGGGCACGCTCGATCTCGAGATCCAGAACGCGCGCGGCCATCTCTTCATCGACGATCTCGACTTCGGCACGCTTCCACGCACGACGGCCGTTCGCATCCCGGTGGGCGAGCACCACGTCGAGGTACGTGATGCCGATGGCACCGTCCTCGCGACCGAGACGACCACGCTCTCGCAAGAGTCGTCGCGCGCGACGGTGGCGTTGTTCGTGCCGGCATTGACGACCATCGTGACGACGCCGGTCGAGGATACGCACCAGGCGCCGCCGCCACCGCCGCCCACCGAGCCCGTGCAGGATCGCTTCGACTTTCTCCCGTTCTACATCGCGGCGGGCGCGGTCGCGGCCGTCGGTCTCGGTCTCGGCATCGGCTTCATCGTCGCCGCCGACGAGCGCGCGCGCACGTACAACGCCGACTGCTTCCCGACCGTGATCAGCGGCTGCGATGCGGTGCTCTCCGAGCGCGACACGGACATCGCCGTCGCCATCGCGGGTTTCGTCCTCGGCGGCATCGGCGTGGCCGGTCTGATCACGACGTGGATCCTCGACGCGAACCAGCCGCGCCAGCACCTGCATGTCGCCTTCGGCCCGACGAGCGTCGCGCTCTCGGGAACGTTCTAACGCTTCTTGGCGATCCGGACGTCGGCGAGCGACCACGGCTCGACGGATCGGATCGTGATCGGCTCGCGCGTCGTCGGATGCACGAAGCGCAGCTCGCGCGCGTGCAAGAGCGGTCGATCGATCCCGCGCACGGGCACGCCGTACTTCGGATCGCCGACGATCGGCAAGCCCACGTGCGCGAGGTGCACGCGGATCTGGTGCGAGCGACCGGTGATCGGGCGCGCCTCGACGACGGCCGCGCGGCCGAAGAGTGCCGAGAAGCGAGACTCGAGCCTGACCTCGGTGCGCGCTGCGACGAACGATTCGCGATCGCTCGCGCTCAGCGACGCTTCGTCGCGCGCGCGGACGACGTTTCGGGCTTCGTCCTTGTCGAGCCACGCATCGATCACCAGAGCGTCCGCCGGCACGCCGCGCACGACCGCGACGTAGCGTCGGTCGACCTCGCCGGCCTGGAACGAATCGCTCATCGCGCGCGCTTCGGCCTTGCGCGTCGCGAGCATGACGAGGCCCGAGACGTTGCGATCGAGCCGATGCAGCACGGCGATCGTGTCTTGCGCGAAGTGCGCGCGCGCGAGATCGACGAGGTTCGGTCCATCGCTTCCCGGCTGAGACAAGATCCCGGCGGGCTTGTCGACGACGACGAGCCCGTCGCTCTGCCAGAGCACGACGAGGCCGAGCGTCGAGTGACGGACGGTCACGGCGCCGATCCGAGCGCCGGATGCGAGGTGAGCGTGATCTGGCTTCGCCAGTCACGCGAGAGGGCGCGCGAGCACCCTTTGAAGAACGGCGCGTCAGCCTTGGAAGCCACCACGGCGCCTTCGGCGACGCCGGCGCGGCATCTCGTCGGGCGGCGGCGCGTTCGCGATCTCGGTGCGCAGATCCATCGGCGCGGTGCCGCGGGCGAAGCAGTCGAGCTCGTAGAGCATCGCCGCTTCCGGGAAGAAGTCGCGATGCGCGAGTGAGCCGACGCGCCCGCGTCGCAGGCGCTGCTCGCATCCGATGACGGCGCGCATGCGCTCCTTCATCCGTCGCGGCGGGGCGACCGACTCCGCGAGGCCCACCATGAAGTCTTCGTACGCGCCGAGCGGATCGCGTGCGCCTTCGAGCGCCTCGTGGATCGGTCCGAGCAAGAGCGCGGCGAGCAGCACCACGTCGCTCGGCGTCTCGCCGCTCGCGACCTTCGCGTCGACCGCATCGAGCCGTCCCCAGAGCGTCTTGGCGCCGCGTGGCCCGTCGTCGAGGAACGTCGCGAGCTCCGGCAGGATGACGGCGAGCACACCGGTCTCCCAGCAGAGCCAGATGGATCGATGCGCCGCGCCGCCGCGAACGAGCCGCAAGATCTCCTCGAGCACGCGCGCCTTCGCGGCCTTCGCGAGCTCTTCGCGCTGCGCGACGATCGCGTCGTACACATCGGGATCGATCCCGAGATCGAGGCGCGCCGAGAACTTGATCGCGCGCAGCATGCGCACCGGGTCTTCGCGGAAGCGCACGTCCGGCAGGCCGATCGTGCGGATGCTCTTCTGCTCGAGGTCGGCCATGCCGCCGACGTAGTCGATCACTTCACCGCGCTCGACGTCGTAGAAGAGCCCGTTGATCGTGAAGTCGCGTCGCAACGCATCTTCGTGCGGCTCGCCGAACACGTTGTCGTGACGGATGAGCAGATCGGCGTCGTCGTCGCGCGCCTTCATCAACGGCGCGATGACGGTCGAGCCTTCGGTCTCACCTTCGCCGACCTCGGAGAAGTTGTCGTCGTCCTCGTTCGAGTTCGGATCGCGCCGGAACGTCGCCGTCTCGATGATCTTGCCGCCCGCGAAGAGGATGTGCGCGAGCCGGAATCGCCGGCCGATGATCCGGCAGTTGCGGAAGACGTGCTTGACGTCGTTCGGGCGCGCGCTCGTCGCGACGTCGAAGTCCTTGGGCTTGCGACCGAGGAGCAGATCACGGACGCCGCCGCCGACGAGGTACGCGGAGTGACCGGCGCGATGAAGGCGCTTGAGCACCTTGGCTGCGTCCTCGTCGATGTGGCCGGGCGGAAAGATGCGCTCGTAGATGGCGGGGCGGGGCCCGTCGCCGAAGCGTTCGTCGGTCGACGCGGGGAGCGCGGTCTCGGAAGAAGGATCGTCGTGATGCGTGTCGCGGTGCTCGCGCGAGGGAGGCCGATGTTCGGCGTCCGGGGATGTTCTATCTGTCATGTCTCGATCGGGTGGTCCCTGGGGCGCAGTTCATCGTGCGGCCCGACCAGGGTGGTTCCCCGAGTGAGGTAGCCCGGGGGCTACCGAGGACCTTTTCGGTCCTGCGAGCGGGAGGATTGTCCTCGATCGGTCGCGCCGACACGTAAGGGAGGCGTGCCAGCACCGAAGAAATAGCCTCTCGCAGCCCTCATGGCAAGGGGAGCCCGGTTGACTCCGCCCGCTTCGACTCTAGAATCGCGCGCCTCGCGTAGAGCGACGGCACCGGAAGGTAGAGCATGAGCAGCCAGGAATTCCTCTTCGACAAGCGCATCGTCGCGCGCAACATCGCGCTCGGGCTCGTGGAGCAGAAGGCGGTCGACAAGCAGATCGCCTCGCTTCCCGATCGCGAGCAGAACGCGACCATCAGTCAGCCCAACGAGGAAGTCGTTCGTCCCGCCCGCGCCGCGAGCGACGCCGAAGACGATACGCAGGGCGCGGCCGACGACGACGACGAGGAGTGAGCGCGTGGCCGCCCGCAAGACCGACGGAGCTGATCTGCCGGGCGGCGACGGCGCGCCGCCGATCGACTTCACGACGTTCGTTCTCTCGCTGAGCTCGTCGTGCATGATCCAGCTCGGCGAGCTCGCGAGCCCGGATGGCGCGCAGCACGTCGATCTCGCGATGGCGCGTCACACGCTGGAGATCTTGATCGTTCTCGAGAAGAAGACGGCCGGGAACCTGAGCGGCGAAGAAGAGCGAGTGCTGCATCACGTCGTCGACGATCTGCGCGCTCGCTACGCCGCCAAGCTCGGCAAGTAGCGCATCGACGGAAGCGAGAAACGCGCGGGAGCCGAGAGGCCCTCGCGCGTTTTCGTTCGTTCGAGCCGGAGTCGTCCGCGAAGCGGACCCGACGCAATTGCGCCGGCCCGGCTCGCGGGCACTCCTGCAGAGATCTCAGAACTGGAACATCGACGTGAACTGACCGCCGCCGCTGAGCTGGTTCTGACTGACTCCCTGCGCCGCGTCGGACGCCGCGAGGATGAAGCGCGTGTAATAGAAGTACGGCTCGAGCACGAACGAGAGGCCGTGCATCGGCGAGTACCAGAGGCCGACGTGGCCGCTCATGTTCCACTCCATTCCGGGGCCGGCGGCCGTGTTCGACGAGTACGGCGTGCCCGGGCCGCCCGTGGTGACGGTGTAGGCCGGCACGCCCTCGCTCGGGCGCAGCAAGCCAGCGAAGCCGTACAACGCCGTGATCGCCCAGTCGTTCAGCGTGATTCGCGCCGATGCGTAGCCACCTGCGTCCGCCACGTCGTGACCGAAGCGACCCTGACCGAGATTGAGCGAGCCCGTGTTCGCGACGTTCTGCGCGAGGTACGCCTCGGCGTGCAGGTTGAGCGGTCCGAACGTGAGATCGGCGAAGAGCTCGCCACCGAGCGCCATGCGCCGCTCCTCCGGTGTCTGACCCGTCATCGCGTTCGCGGTGCCCGTGAAGCGAGGCGCGGTGCCGATGCCGCTGATGCCGAACACGCTCGTCTCGGTCACGTGGTACATGACGCGCGCCGTGACCGTCGGCGTGAACGACTCTTCGAGGTTGTTGAACGTCGGTCCCTGGTTGTTCCCCTGCATGCCGAGCGCGGCCGCGATCTCGAAGTCGCCGAAACGTCCTGACCAGCCGAGCTGCTGACGCATGAAGCCGATGTTGCCGGCCTGGAACATCGTGCCGACGAGGTTCGCGCTGTGCGAGAGCAGCGAGCTGTTCGTGTTGCCGAAGAGATCCCAGTTCTGACCGACGAAGATGCGGTTGTTCGCATCGAAGTTCCACTGGAGCATCGCGATGCGGATGCGCGGGAAGGCCTGCGTGGTCGGTGACGACTGCTGATCGAAGTGGATGAAGTCGATCTCGAACGTGCCGCGGAACGGCGTGCCTTCGCCGAGCGTCATGCCGAAGCGCGACTGCTGCACCTGGAAGCTCAGCTGCGCATCGGCCGCCTGCGTGCCGAGCAAGAGCGGATTGAGCGCCGAGGTGGGCGCGGAGGTGTTGGCCCAACCGAACGACTCGACGCCGGTGCCACCGAAGATGGATCCCCAGAGGATGCCCGTGAGCCGAATCGGAATGCCCGCGACGATGGCGACGACGGGCGCGGCGCTCGTCGCACCGGTCGTGCTCGCAGTCGGCGTCGCGGCGGCCACCTCGATCGGCGTCGGCACGTGCGTGTCTTCGACGGTGGTCGTCGTGGTCGTCGTCGGCGTCGTCGTCTCGGGCGGCGGCGGAAGTGGCGCGGGCTCTTCGCTCGTACCCACCGCTTCGTGATGCTCGTCGGTGGGCGGCGGCGTCGGCTCGACGGGCGCGGCCTGCTCGGGAGGCGGCACCTCGCGTTCCTCGGTCTCCCTCGGCTCGGGTGTGACCTCCACACCCGCGTCGGACTGCGCACGCGCAGAGTCGGGAAGCGCGAGGATCGAGAGGGTGAAGGCGAGCGCGATTCGGAAGAGAACGTGGTTCATGTGCAGGCCCCTCGGCAACGACCGTGCCGGGGAACGTAGCCCGCGCCGCCGGCCGGGTGTCCGTCTATCGGTGTCGGCGAAGAGAAGCGGGAGGCCCGGTGTTATCCTCCCGCCCCCGCATGTCGACCGTCACGCTCAAGCTCGAGGCTTACGACAAGGAAACGCAGCGCATCGTCGCGGGAGCACAGTCGCTCGCCGACGAGCGCAAGAACGCCGAGATCGAGCCGCTCCACGCGCTCTATCGCCTCGTCGAGCGGAGCGAGGGCGTCCAGCAGTCCCTCGCGCGCGGCGGGATCGAGGCGAGTGACGTCCTGCTCGAGGCCGAGGCGCAGTTGCGCAAGTTGCCGCGCGGATCGAGCAACGTTGCGTACTTCTCTGCGCGAATGCACGACCTGCTCGCGCGCGCCGAAGGGGAGGCTGCGCGCGACAAGGGAGCGCTCGTCTCGCCAGCGCACCTCTTGATCGCGTGCTCGCAGGAGACGTCGGGAGCCGTTCCGGTCGTCTTGCGCGCCGTCGGCCTCACGGGACCGATCCTGCGAGCGCTCGCGACGGGCGTGGACCTCTCGCCGTCGAATGGTGGAAACGGCGCGCGCGGCGGCACCAAGGGCGACCCGCTCGAGCAGTTCGGACAGGACCTCGTGGCGCTCGCGAAGAACGACGTGCTCGATCCGGTCATCGGGCGCGATGGCGAGCTGCGCCGCATCCTGTCGATCCTCGCGCGCCGTTTCGAGAACGCGCCGCTGCTGGTGGGCGACGACGGCATCGGCAAGGCGTCGATCGTGCACGCGCTCGCCATGCGCATCGCACGCGCCGACGTTCCCACGATGCTCGCGGGCAAACGTCTGGTGCGCATCGAGCTGACGACGATGCTCGCCGGCGCGCGCCTGCGCGGTGAGTCCGAGGATCGGATGCGCCAGCTCGTGAACGTCGCGAAGGACGGCGACGTCATCCTCTTCCTTCCCGATCTCGGCCAGCTGATCGGCGAGCGTGCGCCCGCCGGCGCCGCCGCGATCCTGAGCTCCGCGCTCGATCGCGGAGAGATCCGCGCCATCGCATGCGCTACGCCCGACGTGGTGAAGAAGGCGGAGGGCGGCGATGCGCTGCTCGTCCGACGCTTCGTCGCCATCGACGTGGAGGCGCCGAGCCAAGAGCAAGCGATCGCGATCCTGCGCGGCATCGTCGGTCGCTACGAGCAGATGCACGGCGTGAAGATCAGCGACCCCGCGATCCTCGCCGCCGTGCGCCTCGCGCGTCGCTACGTGCCGGGCTCGAGCCTGCCGAAGTCCGCGGTCGATCTGATCGACGAGGCGTCCGCGCGCGTGCGCGTCGAGCTCGAGAGCGTGCCTGCCGAGGTCGACGTCCTCGAGAATCGACTGCGCACGTTGCGCGCGCAGAGCGTATCGCTCGAAGACGACGTCGACGACGAGAGCAAGAAGAGCAAGGCCGCGCTCGACGCCGAGATCGCGACGCTCGCACCGAAGGCCGAAGCGGCACGCGCCGCGTGGAACGACTCGAAGGGCCGCGCCGTCGCCGTCGCGAAGCTCGCGGCGGATCTCGATGCCGCACAGAAGGCGCACGAGGCGGCGCGCGCAGCGGGCGACACCGCGAAGGCGGGCGAGCTCCGCTTCGGCACGATCCCGCTGCTCGAGAAGCAGCTCGTCGAAGCACGCGGCCCGGCGGACGCCATCGTGCGCGTGCGCGATCGCGTGACGGAGGCCGACGTCGCCGACGTCGTCGCGACGTGGACCGGCGTGCCAGTGAGCCGGATGATGGAGGCCGAGACCGAGAAGCTGCTCCGCATGGAGTCGCACCTGGAGAAGCGGGTGGTCGGTCAGAGCCCGGCCGTGCAGGCCGTCGCGAAGGCCGTACGTCGTGGGCGCGTGGGCTTGCGCGACGCGCGAAAGCCGATCGGCAGCTTCCTCTTCCTCGGCCCGACGGGCGTCGGCAAGACGGAGCTCGCGAAGGCGCTCGCCGAATTCCTGTTCGACGACGAAGCGTCGCTCACGCGTCTCGACATGAGCGAGTTCATGGAGAAGCACATGGTCGCGCGCCTGCTCGGCTCGCCGCCCGGCTACGTCGACAGCGAAGAAGGAGGCTTCCTCACCGAGGCCGTTCGCCGCCGCCCGTACTCCGTGATCTTGTTCGACGAGATGGAGAAGGCGCACCCCGACGTCTTCAACATCCTCTTGCAGGTGCTCGACGACGGACGGCTCACCGACTCGCGCGGTCGCGTCGCGTACTTCGCCGACACCGTGATCATCATGACGAGCAACATCGGCGGGCGCGCGATCCTCGATCACGGCGAGGGCGTCACGCGCGAGGCGATCCGCGAGAAGCTCGACGCCGAGCTGAAGAAGGCCTTCCGTCCCGAGTTCGTCAACCGCATCGACGACGTGGTCATCTTCGACCCGCTCGGCAAGGCCGATCTCCGTGGCGTCGTCGACATCCAGCTCGCGGGCGTGAAGAAGCTGCTCGCCGATCGGCAGATCACGATCGAGCTGACCGAGGCGGCCAAGGAGCGCGTCGTGGACCTCGGCTACGAGCCGGCGTTCGGTGCGCGCCCGCTCAAGCGCGTCATCCTCAAGACGGTGCAGGATCCGCTCGCCGAAGAGATCCTGCGCGGAGGCTACGTCGCGGGTGACAAGGTGCTCGTCGATCTCGGCGAGAACGGCGCCCTCACGTTCACGCGCACGCGGTGCTAGAGCGTCAGCTCGAGCAGCGCCACGATCACGGGGAACGCGGCGCCGGTCGCCATCGCGCAGATCCCGAACAGCGCGAGGAGCCCGGCGCCCCATCGGTACCAGAGCGGAGACTCGTGCATCGTGGCGACGCCGCCGTTGCCGAAGGCCAAGAGCCACGGGCCGAGCGTCGAGCAGAGGCCGAGCACCGCCGCACCTCTGCCGCTGGCCAAGATCGTCCCCGTGGTCGCGAGCTCCTCGCGGTACGTGAAGAGCACGATCGTGGCGATCGCGATCATGACCCCGCCCAGCACGCGCATGCCGATGGCGGCGCTGCGACGCGACGCCTCTCGGTGCACGCGGACGTCTTCGGCGTACTCTGCGAGGAGCGCGCGATCGTGCGGATCGATGCCCGCGGTGATCCCTCGTCGCTCCGACGGCGGCTCCGCCTGCCTCACGACCTTCTGGCGGGGCGCGTCAGGCTTCGCTGGCTTGCGGTAGTCGTCACTCATCCGATCGCGCTACGAAGCATGACGAAGACGACGACGCCCGTCACGGAGACGTAGAGCCAGATCGGGAACGTGAAGCGCGCGACCTTGCGATGACGCGGATGGCCGTTCGTGATCCCGAGCCACGCCGTGGCGAGCACGAGCGGCAGCGCGACGATCGACAGCAAGACGTGCGAAGCGAGGATCGCCAGATACAAGCCGCGCAGCGGCGCGTCTTCCGGATAGTGCGTGTCGCCGTGCACGTAGTGGTACGCGATGTAGCCGACGAGGAAGCACGCCGAGGACGCGAGCGCCGAGAGCATCAGCGCGCGATGCAGCGTCGGCCTCTTGCTCTTGATCGCAGCGAAGCCCGACACGATGAGCGCGGCCGAGAGCGTGTTGAACGCCGCGTTCACGGCCGGCATGAACGCGAGGGCGCTCGTGTCGCCCGCAGGCTCGTGCAGATAGAGGATGTAGACGAGCGCAGCGACGGCGATCGCAGACACCACGGACACGACGAGGGCCAGCGAGCGGCTGCTTTGCACCGCCGCTCCGTAGCACCGAACAACCTTCGGTCAATCTCGGCCCAATTGGCTCAACTCAGAAGATCATTCGAAATGGGCGTGTACTTACGAATGATTCGTGGTCGAGTTGGCATCATGGCCTAAGAACATTCTTGACACGACGCGTTAGCGCCCGTAATTCGAGGCTCACGATGAGCCACGAAGCCCACGATCTCGACGGTATCGACCGCGCCCTGCTCGGGCACCTGATGGACGACTGCAAGCAGTCGCTCGCGTCCCTGGGAGAAAAGGTACGGCTCTCGCCGCCCTCCGTGCTCGAGCGCGTTCGCAAGCTCGAGGACGCCGGCGTCGTGCGCGGCTACCACGCCGAGGTCAGCCCGAAGGCCGTCGGTCTCGACATCGGATCGTTCATCGGCGTCGGCATCGATCATCCGCGGAGCATCCCCGGCTTCGAGAAGCAGATCGCCGACATGCCCGAGGTGCTCGAGTGTCACCACGTCACGGGGCGTCACACGTTGATGTTGAAGGTGCGCACCGCCGACACCGGCTCGCTTCATCACCTCATCAGTCGACTGCGTGAGCTGCCGGGCGTCGCGCGGACCGAGACGATGGTCGTGCTCGAGACGCAGATCGAGCGCTCGCGCCTGGCGCTGCCCGCCATCGACGAGTCGCGCACGACGCGCCGGCGCTCGCCCGCACGCGTACGGGTGGCCGGAGCCGCGGAATGACGCGTCCGTTCGCGCGGACCGCGACGCCTCTTTCCGCAGACGAGCGCGCACGCTTCGCGCGCGAAGGAAGCTATCGACCCGACTTCGAGCACGACGCGTGCGGCGTCGGGTTCGTCGCCGATGTCGCCGGTCGTCGAACGCATGGGCTCGTCGAGAAGGCGCTCTCCGTGCTCGCCAACCTCGAGCATCGCGGGGCGGCCGCGAGCGATCCGCTCACCGGCGACGGCGCGGGCGTGCTCACGCAGATCCCGCATCGCCTGCTCGCCGAAGAGTGCGCGCGCCTCGGCATATCGCTCGGCGAAGAGGGCCACTACGGGCTCGGCATGGCGTTCATGCCGCGCGATCCCGAGATCGCCGCGCGCGCGCGCGACGTCATCCGCTTGGTGATCGAAGAAGAAGGACAGATCCACCTCGGCACGCGCGAGGTGCCGATCGACACGACCGTGCTCGGGCCCGCCGCGCTGACCTCGGTGCCGCGCATCGAGCAGGTCTTCGTCGGCCCCGGCACGCTCGAGCTGGACGACAACGCCCTCGAGCGCCGCCTCTACGTGATCCGGAAGCGCATCGAGTCGGAGCTCGCGCGTGCCGGCGCGACAGAAGGAGAGCTCCCGTACTTTGCCTCGTTCTCGACGCGTACGGTCGTCTACAAGGGTCTGCTCACGCCCGAGCAGCTGCCGCGCTTCTATCGCGATCTCGGGGACGCGCGCGCCGAGAGCGCGCTCGCGATCGTGCACCAGCGCTTCAGCACGAACACCTTTCCTTCGTGGTCGCGCGCGCATCCATACCGGCGCGTCGCGCACAACGGCGAGATCAACACGCTGCGCGGCAACGTCTCGTGGATGCGCGCGCGCGAGGCCGTCCTGCGATCGCCGACGTTCGGTGACGACGTCGGCAAGCTCACGCCGATCGTCGATGTGCGTGGTAGCGACTCGGCGCAGTTCGACGACGTGCTCGAGCTGCTCGTGCACACCGGGCGATCGCTCCCGCACGCGGTGATGATGATGATCCCCGAGGCATGGCGGACGCGCACCGACATGCCCGAGGATCTGCGCGCGTTCTACGAGTACCACGCGTGCGCGATGGAGCCGTGGGACGGCCCCGCGTGCATCGTGTTCTCGGATGGTGTGCGCGTCGGAGCCGTGCTCGATCGCAACGGGCTGCGCCCGGCTCGCTACGTCGTCACACACGACGGGCTCGTCGTGATGGCGTCCGAGGTAGGCGTGCTCGATCTCGCGGACGAGTCGATCGCAGAGCGCAATCGGCTGCGACCGGGCCGCATGTTCCTCGTCGACACGGGCGCGGGCCGCATCCTGCCCGACCAGGAGATCAAGCACACGATCGCGCGTCGTCGCCCGTACCGACGTTGGATCGACGAGAACCTCGTGCGGCTCGATGCGCTGCCCGAGACCGAAGCGGCCGCCGCGATCACCGAGCCGGCGAAGGCGCTGACGGTCTTCGGCTACACACGCGAAGACGTCCGCGATGTGGTGCGTGTGATGGCCGAGACCGGCCAAGAGCCCATTGGCTCCATGGGCAACGATGCGCCGCCCGCGGCGCTCTCCGAGCGACCGCAGCTCGTGTTCTCGTACTTTCGTCAGCTCTTCGCGCAGGTGACGAACCCACCGATCGATCCGATCCGCGAGGCGCTCGTGATGTCGCTCGTGGAGTCGATCGGCCCGGAGTCGAACCTCTTCGAAGAGAGCCCCGCGCACGTGCGCAAGCTCGAGCTGCGCTCGCCGATTCTCTCGTGCGAAGAGCTCGAGCGCATCCGCGCGCTGGATCTGCCGATGCTGCGCGCTGCGACCGTGTCGTGCATCGCGCGCATCGAAGACGACGGCCGCCTCGATCTCAAGGCGGCGCTCGATCGGATCGGCGAGGAGGCGTGTGCGGCCGTGCGCGCGGGCGCGACGATCCTGGTCCTTTCCGATCGCGAAGCACTCGCCGACGCGACGCTCGCTCCGATTCCTTCGTTGCTCGCGGTAGGCGCGGTGCACTTCGGGCTCCACGCGGTGGGTCTGCGCCAGCGGTGCGGCCTCGTCGTCGAGTCGGGCGAGCCGCGCGAGGTGATGCACTTCGCGTTGCTGATCGGCTACGGCGCGGGCGGCGTCTGTCCGTATCTCGCGCTCGACACGATCACGCGGCTCGCACAAGAGGGCGATCTCTCGGTCGATGCGAGCGAGGCGCGCGTCAACTACGCCCACGCGATCGAGAAGGGCCTGCTCAAGATCCTGTCGAAGATGGGGATCTCCACGCTGCAGTCGTATCGCGGCGCGCAGATCTTCGAGTGTCTCGGCCTCGAGGAGTCGCTCGTCGATCGCTTCTTCGCGGGGACGCCGGTCCATCTGCCCGGGATCGGAATCGCCGATCTCGAGCGCGAGCTCCTCGCGCGTCGCGCCCCGCGCAACGTCGCGCTCGCCATCGTGGGCGAGCCCGGCCTCGCGAGCGATCTCCCTCATGGCGGGCAGTACAAGTACCGACGCGACGGCGAGCACCACGCATGGGGACCGGCGACGCTCGCGCTGCTGCAGCACGCGGTGCGATCGGCCGATCGCGACAAGTTCCGCGCGTTCGCGCGCCGCGCGGACGAGGAAGCGCGGCAGGGCGGCTTCGTGCGCGGGCTCTTCGACTTCGCCCCCGGTGCGGCCGTTCCCATCGACGAGGTCGAGCCCGTCCACGCGATCGTGAAGCGCTTCAAGACCGGCGCGATGTCGTTCGGCTCGATCTCCAAGGAGGCGCACGAGACGCTCGCGCTCGCGATGAACGCGATGGGCGCGCGCTCGAACACGGGCGAGGGCGGTGAAGATCCGGCGCGCTACGTGCGCGACGCCGACGGCCGCTCGCGTCGCAGCGCCATCAAGCAGGTCGCCAGCGGCCGCTTCGGCGTCACGACGCAGTACGTGGTCGAAGCCGACGAGCTCCAGATCAAGATCGCGCAGGGCGCCAAGCCAGGCGAAGGCGGTCAGCTTCCGGGCGACAAGGTGGACGCGGAGATCGCGCGCGTACGTCACGCGACCGTCGGCGTCGGTCTCGTCTCGCCGCCGCCGCACCACGACATCTACTCGATCGAAGATCTCGCAGAGCTGGTGTTCGATCTGAAGAACGCGAACGCGAGCGCCGAGATCTCCGTGAAGCTCGTCGCCGAGTCCGGCGTCGGCACGGTCGCGGCTGGCGTCGCGAAGTCGAAGGCCGACGTGATCGTGATCGCGGGCGACTCCGGGGGCACGGGCGCATCGCCCATCGGCTCGGTGCGATACGCGGGGATTCCGTGGGAGATCGGGCTCGCCGAGACGCAACAGACGCTCGTGCTCAACGGGCTGCGAAGTCGCGTGCGGCTCGAGACCGATGGTCAGCTCAAGACTGCGCGCGATGTGCTCATCGCCGCGATGCTCGGCGCCGAAGAGATGGCGTTCGGCACGGTCGCGCTCGTCTCGATGGGCTGCGTGATGATGCGCGCCTGCCACCTCAACACGTGCCCCGTGGGCGTCGCGACGCAGGATCCCGTGCTGCGCGCGCGCTTCACCGGCGAGCCGGAGCACGTGATCACGTTCTTCACGTTCCTCGCCGAAGAGGTCCGCGCGCTGATGGCGTCGCTCGGCTTCCGCACGTTCGACGAGATCGTCGGCCGCGTGGAGCGCTTGCGCGCGCGAACCGACGTGCCGGGCGAGAAGGCGCGCAAGCTGCGGGTCGATCGTCTGCTGCTCGCACCTCCCGCCACGGCGATCCGTCGCCGCACCGAGGCGCACGATCACGAGCTCGAGCTCGCGATGGACACCGTGTTGATCGAGCAGGCGCGCGCTGCGCTCGATCATGCCGAGCCCGTCGAGATCGAGATGCCGATCCGGAACGTGCATCGCGCGGCCACGACGATGCTCTCCGCCGAGCTCGTGCGGCGTCGAGGCGCCGAAGGCCTGCCGGACGGCACCATTCGCTTGCGCTTCACCGGCTCGGCGGGACAGAGCTTCGGCGCGTTCATGGCCGCCGGCATCGACGCGACGCTGGTCGGCGACGCGAACGACGGCTTCGGCAAGAGCCTCTCGGGCGGACGACTCGTGGTGCATCCGCCGGTGGAGGCGACGTTCGCTGCCGAGGACAACGTCATCGTCGGCAACGTCGCGCTCTACGGCGCCACGAGCGGCGAGGCGTTCATCCGCGGCCAGGCCGGCGAGCGTTTCGCGGTACGCAACAGCGGCGCCGTCGCCGTCGTCGAGGGCGTGGGCGATCACGGCTGCGAGTACATGACGGGCGGTCGCGTGGTCGTGCTCGGCGCCATCGGACGCAACTTCGCAGCCGGCATGAGCGGCGGCATCGCGTACCTCCTCGAGCCCGACGGCGGTCTCGGCGATCGCGTGAACAACGCGACGGTCGAGCTCGAGCCGCTCGGCCCGGAAGATCGCGATCTCGTGCGCTCGCTCGTGCACCGCCACTACCAGCGCACGATGTCGCCGGTGGCGTGGCGGGTGCTCTCCGGCTGGAAGACTTGGAGCCGCCGCTTCGTGCGCGTGATGCCGACCGAGTATCGGCGCGCGCTCGACCGCACCAAGAGCGATCGACCGATCCGATCGGGGACCGCACGATGAGCACGCGCGGCTTTCTCGAGATCGCGCGACGCGACCCCGACGAGCGTGACGTGGGCGAGCGCGTGCGCGACTTCGCAGCGATCGAGAGGCGCTTACCGGTGCTCGAGGTCCGGGCGCAAGCACGGCGCTGCATGAGCTGCGGCGTTCCGTTCTGTCATGCGGGCTGTCCGCTCGGCAATCCAATCCCCGACTTCCAGGATGCGGTCGAGCGCGGAAGCTGGGCCGAGGCGTTCGCGCTTCTGGATCGAACGAACAACTTTCCCGAGGTGACGGGACGCGTGTGCCCTGCGCCGTGCGAGGCGGCGTGCGTGCTCGGCATCGGCGCCGAGGCCGTCACGATCGAGAGCATCGAGCGCGAGATCGCGACACGCGCGTTCGACGAGGGCTGGGTCGTTCCGCGCCCGCCGACGCGCGAGACGGGAAGGCGCGTCACCGTCGTCGGCTCGGGCCCCGCGGGTCTGGCGGCCGCGCAGCAGCTGCGTCGCGCGGGGCATCGCGTGACCGTGATCGAGCGCGCCGAGAAGCCGGGCGGCTTGCTCCGCTTCGGCATCCCCGACTTCAAGCTCGACAAGGTCTGGCTCGATCGACGGCTCGCACAGATCGAGGCCGAGGGCGTCGTCTTCCGGTGCGGCGTCTCGCTCGGCGACGACGTCGGGCTCGAGTCGCTGCGAGAGAGCGAGGACGCCATCGTGATCGCGACGGGCGCGACCGTGCCGCGCGATCTGCCCATCGAGAGTCGCGGATTGCCAGGCGTGCACTTCGCGATGGATTTCCTCGCGCCGCAGAACCGCGTCGTGAGCGGCGCTCTCGATGCGACTCCGATCGACGCGCGAGGAAAGCGCGTCGTCGTGCTCGGGGGCGGCGACACCGGATCGGACTGCGTCGGCACGGCGCTTCGTCAGGGCGCAGCGAGCGTCACGTCGATCGAGCTGTTGCCGCGGCCGCCCGGCGAGCGCGCTCCGACCACACCGTGGCCGCTCTGGCCGACGATGTTCCGCGTCTCGTCGAGCCACGAAGAGGGCGGCACGCGCGCGTTCGCGCTCCGTACGACGCGCTTCGTCGAGCGCGAAGGAAAGCTCGCGGGCATCGCATGCGTCGAGGTCGAGCGTCGTGAGGGCCGGCTCGTCGACGTCGAAGGAAGCGAGCACGAGATCGAAGCCGATCTCGTCCTGCTCGCGCTCGGCTTCACGGGCCCGGAGCGGTCACCGCTCGACGACGTGAGCATGTACGACGACTTCACGACCTCCAGGCCGGGCGTGTTCGCGTGTGGCGACGCGCGCCGCGGACAGTCGCTGGTCGTGTGGGCGATCTGGGAAGGCCGCCGCGCCGCCGAGACGGTAGACGCTTGGCTTCGAGCGCGCCCGATCGAGCGGTCGATGCAGCCGCCCGCGATCCCGTTCTAGCGTTTCGTCAGCGTGATCGCTTTCTCCGGGCATGCGACCACGCAGAGGCCACACGCCTGACAGCGATCGGCGCCCGGCGTGTACGCCGTCTGCCGTCCGTGCACCATGCTCTTGAGCTTGCCCCGCACGCCGAGCGCGGCGAAGTCATCGTCGTCGATGCGCCGCACCTCGAACACGTCGTACGGGCAGACCTCGACGCAATCCTTCTTTCCTTCGCATCGTCCGCGATCGATCACCGGCTGCCACGAGGCCGGCTCGGCCTTGCACTCCTGTCCAGGTCGCTGCGGGTGCGCGGCGGCGCGTTTCGCTTTCTCGGGGTTGCGGGCGATGTCTCGAGGCATGCGCACGAAGCTCTCTCCGGCGCGTTACGCCCGCCATGCGCCTCGGGTGAAGAAGCGTGAAGACCTCAGACGAGGCTCTTGGCCTGCGTGATGCGGTGGAGTCGGAGCTGCCGCTTCTCGTGCGTGCCTTCTTCGATCGTGTTGAGGATGGTCTCCGAGCGCTCGAGCACGACCTGCGCGATCTTCACGCGGCGCTGCCCGGCGGATCCGTCTTGCCTCGTGTACCTCAGCTCGATCGGCGTTCCCTCGAACCAGGCCTCCTCGACGATCGCGCGCACGTCCTCGAGGCTCGCGTGGCCGGGGACGCCGGTGAATGCGAGCGAGCCGTTGCGCGCATCGAGCTGACGCTGCCCACTCGGTGGTAACGCACCACGCACCTTGTCGAGCGCCGAGGCGAGCGTCTTGGTGAAGGGCAAGAGACGCAGCTCCGTCGCGAGCCGGCCGAGCACGAGCAGCACGATCGCCTCGCGCACCGTGAAGTTCACGGGCGGCAGGCTGTACGTGCGATCGAGCGCGTAGCCGCCGCCGCGTCCACGCTCGGCTGCGAGCGGCATCGCCGCGTCACGCAGCGTGTCGAGATCGCGGTACATCGTCCGCACGCTCACGTCGAAGCGAACGGCGAGCTCTTCGGCGGTCACGCCCGTGCGACGCGCACGCAGCGCCTCGGCGATGGCGAACAAGCGAGCAGAGCGCTTCATGACGCGGAAGCTGACACCCAACTGACATCTCGTCCAGCGTGGTATCCTGTGCGGACGCGCGTGCCTCTTCGCTTCGTGCTCCTCGCGTCCGTGCTGCTCGCCCTCGCGTCGCCACTCGATGCGCAGGATGCCGGCGTGCCGAGCTGGCGACCGACGCCGTTCACCACGCATCCGGAGAACGAGCCATCGCTGCTCGGCGCCGAACGCTGCGGCGTGATCGTGCGCGGAACGCGCGCGCGCGATCTCGTGCATCCGCGACGCGTGCAGCTCGACGAAGCGAGCGACATGCCGGCCGTTGCGTTTCCGGTGCGCCTCGTGAGCACGATCCTCGGCGTCGTCGTCGGCGCGCACGCCGGGCATGGCCGGCCACGACCGATCGAAGGGGACTGCCGGCTCTTCGCGGCGATCGCGGCTTGGGCGCCCACGCTGCGCGCGGCCGGCATCAACCGCATCGGACACCTCTCTCTGTATCGTCCGGACGCGCGCGTCGAAGGTCGCGGCGTACCGAGCGGTCACGCGGTCGGGCTCGCGATCGATCTCGCGCACTTCGTGTTCGACGACGGAACCGACTTCGTGGTGAGGCGCGATTGGGCTGACCGCACGCGCGGCGCGAGCCCATGCGGCGATCGCGCCGACGAAGATGCGCACATGACGGCGGTCCGGAGCGTCGTGTGCGCAGCGTCGGATGCCGCGCGCTTCAACGTGGTCCTGACCCCTCACTACGACGACGATCACCAGAGCCACGTGCACCTCGAGGTGCGGCCCGGGATGACGGGGCTCGTCCTGCACTGAAGGTGTGACTCGAATCCGAGTCACGCCTTCCGGCGCAGCGCCACGAGGGGGCCGCGTATCGGCCCCGCACGAGAGGTCATCGTTGACCGGAGCGCGCCCGTCCTCGCACGATGCGCGCGTGACCAGCACCGACGAGAACGAGCTGCCCGGGGCCCGGGCGTGGATCGTCACCTTCGTCGCGACCGGCGCGATGGTGATCAGCTACCTCGATCGCCAGGTGCTCGCGGCGCTCGGACCGAGCATCCGCACGCAGCTCCACATCGGCGATACCGAGTACGGCTGGTTGCAGTCGGCGTTCTCGCTCTCGTACCTGCTCTGCGCGCCGTTCGCCGGCCGGATGCTCGAGCGCGTGGGAATCCGCTACGGGCTCCTGCTCGCCGTGCTCGCGTGGACGCTGGTCTCGGGTCTGCACGCGTTCGGCACGTCGCTGGCGATCTTCCTGGCGCTGCGCATCGCGCTGGGCGCAGCCGAGTCTCCGTCGTTCCCTGGCGCCGCAGCGACGATCGCGCGAACGCAGCCGGCCCGCAATCGCGCGCGCGCGATCGGCGTGCTCTTCACCGGTGGCTCGATCGGGACGATGATCGCCACGGCGATCGCCCCGCCGCTCGCCGAGAGGTTCGGCGGTCCGCAGGGCGCGTTCGTCGGCGTCGCGATCGTCGGCTCGCTCTGGCTGCCTTGCTGGTGGCTCGTGACCTCGACGCCCGCGGTCGCCGAGCGGCTCGCGGCGAAGCCGGTCACGACTGCCGCAGCGCCGCGCATGATCGACGTCCTCGCGCTCGCGCCCGTGCGGCAGGCGTGTCTGCTCGTGGCCTGCAGCTCCCCGCTCTTCGCGTTCGTTCTGCTCTGGGGCAGCATGCTCCTGCACGACGGCTTCGGCGTCCCGCAGGCCGACGTGGGCCGATATCTCTGGGTCCCGCCGCTCTTCTATGATCTCGGTGCCGTCGCGTTCGGCCACTTCGCGAGCGTACACGCGCGCAAGCACGGCGAACGCTCGTTGCCCGTCGGTCTCGTGATGTTGGCAGCGCTGTTCGCCACCGCGCTCGGGGGCATCGCGTTCTGCAGCACTCCGTGGCAGGTCGTGGCCGTGGCCAGCGTCGCGACCGCTGGCGGCGCGGGCCTGTTCGCGATCGCCACGGCCGACATGATCGGGCGCGTCGGCCCATCGTTCGCAGCGACCGCTGGAGGTGCGACCGCGAGCGCGCAGTCCATCATGTACATCGTCACGAACCCGGCCGTCGGTCTCGCGGTCGACACGTTCCACGGATACGGCCCACCGGTGATCGCGATCGCTTCGCTGCTCGTGCCCGGCGCGCTCGTGTGGCTGACTCTACGCCGCCGATCGATGGTCCTCGCGGTCGAGGCCCGAGTGCCCGTATAGTCCTCCGGCGCGATGCCGCAGGCGCGTGAGCAGTTCGGGGCTGGATCGCTCGTGCCGGGAGGTATCCCGGTCGAGCTGCTTTCCGCCATCGTCGAGAACGTGGCGCAGCCGGTCTTCGTGAAGGATCGCGACTCGCGCTTCGTTCTGCTCAACCGCGCGTTCTGCGAGTTCGTCGGGCACACGCGCGATGCGCTGCTCGGCCACTCCGACGCCGACTTCTTCCCGGCCGAAGAAGCCGAGCTCTTCCGTCGCGTCGACGTGCGCGTGTTCGACGACGGCGCGCCGCAGATCGTGGAGGAGGAAGCGGTGACCGCGCGCGGCGTCTTGCGGTACGTGCGCACCATCAAGTCGCCGATCTGCGACGAGCACGGACACGTCACACATCTCGTCGGCGTCCTCGTCGACATGAGCCAGGTGCGTGCCGCCGAGCTGCGACTGCGATCGGCCAACGAAGAGCTCGAGCGCGCCGTCGAGGAACGGACGCGCGCGCTACGCGACGTGCAGCAGGCGCTCTTGCGCAAGGAGCGCCTCACGGTGCTCGGCCAGCTCGCGGGCGGCCTCGCGCACCAGATCCGCAATCCGTTGGCCGCGATGCAGACGGCGACCGCGGTCCTGCGCCGGCGCCTCGGCGAGCACGCGGACGAAGACGTCGTCTCGGCGCTCAACGTGATCCGAGAAGAGGTGTGGGAGGCCAACCGCATCATCACGGACCTCATCGACTACGCGCGCGTGAAGCCGCCCAGCCGCGCCGACGTGAGCGTCGAGAAGCTGCTCGCGGCCGCGCTCGAGGCGACGACACCCCCACCGCGCGTCGTGCTGCAGTGGGATCTCGCGCCCGACCTCGTGGTGCGCGTGGACGAGCGTCAGACGCGCGACGCGCTCGGCAACGTCGTGCGCAACGCGTTCGAGGCGATGCCTCAGGGCGGAACGCTCACGATCTCGGCGCACGAAGAGGGCGGCGTCGCGCTGATCGCGCTGGAGGACACGGGCCCTGGGCTCACGCGCGCGGGGATTCAGCAGCTGTTCGAGCCGCTCGTGACGAGCAAGCCGCTCGGCCTCGGGCTCGGGCTCTCGACGGCGCGCGCGCTGGTGGAGAATCAGGGCGGCACGATCCGGTGTGCGACGACGCGCGGCGTGGGGGCGCGCTTCGAGGTTCGTCTGCCGGTCCCGGGCCACGACTAGCGAGCGATCTGCGTGGCTCCGATCTTCGTCACGACCTGGTACCTCGAGATGCGCGCGCGGCCGCCGATCCGGTTTCCGGAGACGCCGCGAGGAATCTCGATCGAGCGACTGAGCGCGCCGCGCGTCGAGGACTACCGCGTCCTCTACGACACCGTCGGTGAGGCCTGGTACTGGGTGGATCGGCGTCGCATGCCGGATGCCGAGCTGCGCGCAGCGATCACCGATCCGTTCGTCGAGATCTTCGTCGCGCGCTGCGCGGGAGAGCTGGTCGGATATTTCGAGCTCGATCGGGCGCGCATCGGAGAGTGCAAGATCGTCTACTTCGGCCTCGCGCCGGGCTGGATCGGCAAGGGCATCGGCGGCTGGTTCCTCGAGCGGTGCGTGCAACGATCTTGGGACGGTGCGGGCACGCACGCCGTCACGGTCCACACGTGCTCGCTCGACCATCCGCGGGCCCTGCGCACCTACCAGCGCGCGGGCTTCGTGCAGATCGACGAGGCCCACGCAGACTTCGATCCGAGCCCTCCGGATGGCCCTCTCGCGCGCTGAGGCGCTTTCGCCCTTGTTTTCGGGCGGAATCGCTTGTTGACAGAGGTACCTCTCTTTCTATAGTACCGGCCTTCGAGGGGTACGAGAGAAACGCGTCCATGGAAATCTTTCTCGACAAGCGCGCGGTGAAGCAGATTCGAGTGTCCGCGCAGGACGCCATCGACGAAGGGGATACCGATACCCTTCGTGAGGACATCATCGAGGCGTTCAGCGACGAACAGATCGAAGAGATCGAGCGTCGCGTCGACAGCGTCGACTTCAACGACTTCATCGCAGAGATCCTCGACGAGTGGTCGGGCGACGAAGTCGACGAGCTCTTCGAGCTCATCGAGGGCCACCTCTCCGAGGCGGGCATCGACGTCAAGTACCCCGGCGCCGAAGGCAAGGGCGGCGACGACGACGAAGACGACGATGACGACGATGACGATGACGATGACGACGCGGATGACGACGACGAAGACGAGGACGTCGGCTTCAGCGAAGACGCGGAAGAAGAAGAGCCCTGAAGGGCTCGCGCCGCTGATCTCTATTCAGCGCTGAGTCGGGCGACGATCTCTCCGGCGTGCGCGCACTGTTCGTGCGTGACGTCGAAGTGCGTCACGGCGCGGACCAGGTCGCCGCCGAACGTCGAGATGCGTACGCCTCGCTCGGCCGCGCGCGCGACGAGATCGGCCGGCGAGACGCGCCGCGAGGCGAAGATCACGATGTTGGTCTCGACCGAGCCCAGATCGAGCGCGATGCCGTTCGCGCCCGCGATCGCTTCGGCGAATGCCCGCGCGGCGCGGTGATCGCCCGCGAGCCGCTCGCGGTGGTGCTCGAGCGCATACAAAGCGCCCGCTGCGAGGATGCCGACCTGCCGCATGCCGCCGCCGAGACGTTTTCGGAGCCGCAGCGCCTGCGCGATCGCGTCGCGTGATCCGGCGATCACCGATCCGGCCGGCGCGCCGAGACCTTTGGAGAAGCACGCGGAGACCGTGTCGAAGGGTGCAGCGAGCTCGGCCTCGCTCACGCCGGTCGCGACCGACGCGTTCCACAGACGGGCGCCGTCGAGATGGAGCGCGAGGCCGAGCGTCCGCGCGCGCGCCGCGACGCGTAGAACGACGTCCTGCGGCACGACGCGTCCGCCTGCGCGGTTGTGCGTGTTCTCGAGCACGACCAGCCGCGTGCGAGGCAGGTAGTAAGCGTCGCTCGTCTGCGCGACCGCATCGAGATCGGCGACGTCGAGCACGCCGGCACGGCCGACCTCCGCGACCTGCACACCTGCCCACGCGGCCGCGCCGCCGGTCTCGTACAAGCGGACGTGCGCATCACGAGGCGCGACCACGTCGTCGCCGGGGCGACAGTGGATCATCAACGCGATCTGGTTGGCCATCGTGCCGCTCGTCACGAAGAGCGCGGCCTCTTTTCCCAGCACGGCCGCGGCTCGCTCTTCGAGCGCGCGGGCCGTCGGGTCTTCACGATAGACGTCGTCGCCGACCTCGGCCTCGGCCATGGCGCGGCGCATCTCGACGGTCGGGCGGGTGAGCGTGTCGGAGCGCAGATCGATCGTCATGCGCGCGAGCATGCCACGCGCGCGCGATCCCGAGCTCAGGGCGCGACGGCGCCGCCCTGTGCGAGCGCGATCGTCGGCACGTCGCCGTCGCTACCGACGTAATAGAGCGAGACGTGGCCGTCTTCGACGAGCGGCGCCGGCCCGCGCACGGACACAGCATCGAGGCCATCACCATCCGCGGCGAGGATCGCGTCACCGTCGAGCGCCGGGCGCCAGTAGTGGAGGTCGGCGGCGATGAGCATGCCGATGCTCCATCGGGAGCCGAGCCGGCCCGCGTAGTAGAGCCGGTACACGTGGTCGTAGAGCACGACGGCAGGATCGTCGACGTCGTCCGCGTCGAAGCGAATCGTCGTGGTGCGCGCAGTGTAGAGATGCGTCTGGCCGCGAGCGCCGCCGTCGCAGGACGAGTCGGCGCTGCACACCGGAGCGGCCGCGGCGTTGGCGCCACCCGCGTCGAGCGAGAGCAGGACCAGCTCGGGTGGGCTCTGCGTCGTCTCGTCCGCCATCGGCGGTGGCTGGCGGCGCGCGACGAGCAACATCGGATCGCCGGGGATCGGCGCGGGCGCGCTCAGCTCTCCGGACACTCCAGACGCGGCGATCGGCGCCGGCGCGCCGAACGAGAGGACGTCGGTCGTGCTCGTGGCCAAGACGATCGAGCGCGCGCCGTCGTGCACCCGCGTCGCGTACAGAAACCACTGCCCAGCGGCGTAGGCGAGGGCGGGGCTCTCGTAGCCATCGCTCGCGCTCACGAGGATCGGCTGCGTTCCCGTCGCCGGAGCACGCACGTGGTACGCACCGTCCGCCTCGCGCGTCGCGACGAAGATCGCGCGCGTGCTCGTCGTCGTGCTCGTGGCCGTGAACGCCAGTGCGGTGATCGTGCCGTCGCTGGCCAAGCTCGGATCGGTGGCGGTCGAGAGCTGCGCCGCGCTGGTGTGATCGACGATGGAGACTGCGCCGAGCCGCGTGAGCGCTGCTGGCTGATCGCAGCCCGTCGTGGTCACCCGCAGCGAGCCGATGCGCGCCGGCAGGCCGGAGGCGAGCGTCCCCGGATTCGTGGCGCGCCCGAAGAACGCCGCGTGCAGAGGCGTGCTCGGCAACGGCACGGTCGCGACCAACGACATGCCGTCGGCGGTCGCGGTCACCTGACCGCTCGGATCCACGCGGAGCGTGTAGTCGTGCAGCGCACCGTCCGTCGGTGCCGGCGCGCTGCCTGCGACGGACTCGCCGAGCAGGAGCAACACCCGCTGCCGCGAGGCGCTCACGACGAGCGCGGCGAGAGGCACCACGTGCGCGCTCGCGCCGCCCGCGACGAGACCGATGGCCACGGCGTCGACGTCGCTCGTGTGGCTCGGGATGGCGAGCTGCGCGGTCAGCGTGACGACGGCGGCGCGCGGATCGACCGCGGCCGCGCTGATCGCGCCGCTGTCGGTCCCGTGATCGCTCTCCGGAGCGTAGGCGCCGTCGGCGGTCATCACCGGCCCGACGTCACCGAACACGGTGAGCCCCGTCAGGTCGCTGCACGTCCCGGTCCCGCACGCGAAGTGGAGGTCGGTCACGACGCTCTCGCTCGTACAGCACGCCGTCGAGCTCACGCCGACGCAGCACGAGGCCGCTCCGCTGCACGACGGGTCGCTGCAGTCCACGCCGTCCGCGTGGTTCTCGTCCATGCCGTCGAGACAACCGGCGGCGAACGCGCCCGGGTCGCTGCGGTCGCCTTCGGCGCCGGCGTCGGCGTAGCCGGGCAAGAACGCATCGGTGAGAGAGACCGCGCCGGCGTCGCGCGAGCCAGCGTCGGCGACCGCGCCTGCATCGACTTGCGCGATGACGTGGCCGCCATCCCCGACGCTCGATGCGGAGGCCGCACAGGCGAGCGTGAACGGCACGAGCAACCCGACCATCGACAGCGCCCATCCGACGTGCTGCGCGGTCTTCATGACCCAGGCACCGCTTGCGTGGCGAGAGCGGGCTGTGTCGTCGTGCCGTCGCTCGCCGTGTAGTAGAGCGTCAGCGTGTCGCCCACGAGCGTCGCGTCCGGATCGGACACCGACACCGCATCGAGCCCGGCGCCACTGCCCGCGAGCACCGGATCGGGATAGGCGAGCTGGAAGTGCGAGAAGTCCGGGGACCGCAGCATGCCGATCGACCAGCGTGCTCCATGTCGGGCCGCGAAGAACACGCGGATCACGTTGCGATAGACCACCAGCTCGGGGGAAGCGATCTCGTCGTGATCGAACGCGGTGTCGTCGTCCGCGCGGTTCGCGTAGAGCGCCTGGGTCGGCGTGAGCGGGCTCGCGGTCGTGTAGAACGCTGGCGGTGGCGCGGCGACGTCGGCGACCTCGTTCGCGATCCCGAGCCGCGTGTCCGAGCCGACGAGCTCGGCGGCGCGGAGCTCGCTGCGTGTCGCAGACACGATGGCGCGGAACACGATCCAGCGATGCACGTCCGCGCCGCCCGACGTCGTCTCGAAGTACGCAGGCCCATCGACTCCGACGGCGCTGAGCTCCGTGGGCGCCACGAGCTGACGCGGCGTGCTGCCGTTCACGCGCTGCGCGACGAGCATGTCGAAGTCGAGGTAGCCGATCGAATGGACGCCTGCGGCATCGATGCCCGTGAAGAAGAGCCGACGATTGTCGCCCGTCGCGACCAGCTCGGGGTCGGCGAGCGCGCTCGCCATGAACGGCATCTCACCGGGCGCCAGGATGCGATCGCCATCGGCCCCGCTGCGCCCGAGCGCCTGCAGATGGCCGGTTCCGTCGACGCCCGCGACGTAGATCGATCCGCCCGTCTCGTAGACGGCGAGGTCGTCCACGCGCGAGACGCTCCGAACCGGCGCGCCGCTTCCCGGCAACGTCGCGAACGCACCCGTCGTTGCGCGCACTGGATCGAGCACGTCGCACATCGTCCCGGACGACGAGAGACTGCGGAGCCATGCGTGCACGCCTTCGACGCCCGCGTTCGTCGAGCGGCCATAAGTCACGAGGCGCGCGCTCGCCGAGGGCTCGAACGGCCGTCCCATCTCGAGCGAGATCCACCCGGACGCGCCGTGCAGTCGATACGACGTGTCGAACGTCGCGTCCGGCCGGGTCACGATGCGCACGTCGAGCTCGTTGCAGCCGCTGCCGAACGTCGTGGCGAGCGAGCGCGTCGGAAACGCGATGTCTCCTGCGACGGCGCGGATCGTCTGATCGGTCGCCGAGACGACGATGGCGACGGTCGGTCGCACGTGCGCGATCGACATGCCGGCGAGATCGGTCTGCGTGGTCAGGCCGACGGCGATGCCGTCGAGCGTCGTCGCGGCGTGCGTGCTGATGCCGAGCGTCGCCACGATCGCGAGCGTGCTCGCGCCCGTGTCGATCGTCGCGCTCGCGACGAGGCCGCCGTCGGATCGGTCGCTACCCTGCGGCGCGAGCGTGGATCCGGTGGCGCATGCGCTCCCATCGTCGCGCGTCGTCGCGATCGTCGGGAGCGGCGAGCCGAACGCGAGCATCGACGGCGTGCAGCCGCTCAGCCCGCTCGAGCAGCTCGTGAGATCGAAGACGGGCGTCGGCACGACGGGCGCAGCGCAACAACCGACGTCGGTGGATCCGACGCAGCAGATCGCGCGCGAGCCGCAGCCCGTGCGATCCGAGCAATCGGTCTCGCCGTTGTGATCGTCGTCCTGGAAGTCCGCGCACGCGATGTCGGAGTTCTCGAGCCCGGCGGCTCCGCCATCGCTCACGCTGGTATCGGACGCTGCGGGGCCCGAGTCCGTGACAGGCGTCTGCACACCTGCGTCGGGACCGCCCCCATCGGTGTTCGCGTACGTACCAGGACCATGATCTCCGACGTTCGCGCAGCTGGCGCCGAGCGCGCCGGCCAACACGGCCGCCGTCACCCATCCCGCTCGCGTGTCCGTGATCATGGTGTTCCGGGCTCAGGGTGGCACAGGCCCACCAGCCCACCGTCCAACGATCCACGCTTCGTGCCAGCCGTCATGGATGGTGGTCCGTGGGCCAGGTCTGCTGGAGCGGAACGAGCCCGTATTGCAGGCCCGATCCGCTATCGACCCACCGCTCGACGAGCAGTCGGACGTGCGTCCAGTCGTTCTGGATGCGTGTGGCGGTGATGCCGTGGAGCTGGCAGCCGAACGAGCAGCTCCCGAACACGGGACTCTGCTCGGTGAGCACGGGATTACCGGCGAAGGGCGTGAACACCGGGAGCATCTCGCCCATCGGGACGACGCCCTCGACGTAGAGCACCGCGGTCTCGGTCGTCGTCGGTCGCGTCGCGAGCCAGAGGCGATAGGTGGTGGCGCCCGCGTACTCGTACACGACGCCGGCGATGTCGACGACGCCCTGCGCGGCGAGCGGGCCGAGCTCCGTCGGGCCGAGCTCGAGACCGTCGATGGCTCGCGCCGTCGGGCCGCTCGGATCGAACGTCGCTGCGCGCACGACCGGCGGGAACGTGTCGCACACGTAGAAGAGAAGGTAGTGCGCGGGCATGCCCGGCCATGGGAGCAAGAGTGGGTTGCGGAACGACGTGCACGTCTCGTGGTCGATCGTCGTCTGCGTGCCCGTCGCATGCGACGGCGTGGACGTTCCCATCAATCCGGTGAAGAGCGCGAGATCCGAGCCCGCGCTCGTCTCACCGACCCATGCGGTGATGAAGCTCGTCGGGCCCGTCGGATCGTTCGGATAGAGCGTCGGATCGCGCCTCACGAGCGGCGGGTCGACGATGGGCATCGACGTGGACGGCATGCACCCGATGCCGCCCCCGCGCGGCTGCCAGCGCGAGCAGTCGTCGACGAAGATCAGATCGCTGCCGCTGCCGTGCTCACTCGTGTCGTCGCCACCGATCTGGAGCGGGAGGTGACCGATGACGTCGCTCGCGCGATCGACGGGCGAGCCATCGAACAGGAGCGTGAACGTGGGATGGCTGGAGATCACGCTCTGGACCAGCGCCGGATCGCCGATGCCGCCGTGACCCCATCCGGTCGTGCGCGTCGGATCGGCGACCGACATCGTCACCGCATCGATCGTGTCCGAGTCGTCGTGAACGGTGTCGAAGCGCGCGGGGTTCGAGCAGTCGAGCTGCGTGATGCCGACGTCGTCGAGCGCGACGTGGCTGCCGCTGCCTTGCACACCGAGGTGCAGGCCGTGGCAGCTGCTCGTGCCGAAGATGTCGCGATCCGTGACGTAGATCTGCGACGCCAAGACCTCGCGGGCTCCGCCCGAGAGCGACGCGGAGACGGTCGCGATGATCGCCGGAACACCACGCGCGAGGCCGGGCGCGAGGTCGACCGTCACCATGGTGAGCCCCGTTCCGTACGCGCCTGTCGAGCTGCTGCGCACCGTGCCGCCCTGCACGATGTCGATGCGCAGGTTTCCGGGATCCGTCACGACGCCGCGGATCGCGAGATCGTCGGTGAGCATGCCGGTGAACATCGCCGAAGGACCGAGCACGACCTCCATGCGTCCGTCGCATTCGGCGCCCGTGCACGGCAACGCTTGGAACGTGAAGTGGAGCTCGGTGCCGAGATCGACGCGCAGACAGGTGCGATTCACCATGCCGGTGAGCGACGCGCCCATCAGCAGCAGCATGTTGCTCGTGATCGCGTCCTCGATGCTCGTCGGCGCGACCCAGTTCGCTTCGGTGCTCCAGCCGGTCGCGTCCTTGGTGAAGTGCTCGACGACGGTCGGCACGCCTGCGGTGCAACACGCTGGCGATTGATTGACGATGCAGTCGGGGTCGGCGCAGTCGATCAGACCGTCGCAGTCGTCGTCGTGCCCGTCGCCGCAGTTGCTCTCGCTGCTGTGGGGGCACACGAACGCGTCGCCGACATCAGGTCCCCCGTCGTGTGGATCGACATACGCGTCGATGCCCGCGTCGGGGCCCATGTCGATGCCTATGTCCGATGGAAAGCGTCCTCCATCGAGCCGGCTCGGATCCGGCTTGTCGAAGATGGAGCAGCCGGCGAGCACGAGGACGGCGAGGCAAGCGAAGAGGGCGCGCATCAGAGCCCTCCGAATCGGCCCGAGGCCGCGAGAGCCACGCCCCCGGGCGTGGGCGCGAGAACGAAGTGCGCTTCCGAGTCGCCGCCGCCCGCATCGAGGAAGCTCGAGACGATCGCCGTGACGCCGAGCGCGAGGCTGATCCCCCACGAGACGTCGGCGCGCAGGTTCGCATCGGTGACCGACTGGAACTGCGCCTGCGTGGGCGGCGTCGCGCGGTCGTACGCGTCGTGCTGCGAGCGCGCGTCGATCGACAGACCGATGCTCACGCCCAGACCGATCGCCGCGGCCGCGCCGAAGACGCCGCGCAGGACGAAGACTCCGCTGTCGCTCTCTCGCGCGAGGTGCGCATCGAGGTGCAGCGCGTGATCGGGGCTGAACGTTCCGCGCACCATCACGGGCAAGCGTCCGTCGGCTTCGAGGCGCACGTCGTGCGGGCCGGGCGCGACGCCGATCACGACGTCGGTGCCACGTGTGGTCTCGGCGCCATCGACGATCACGCGCGCTTCGACGTTCGCGTGCACGGCGAGCGGGACCGAGGTCGGCACGATGCGATGCACCGCGCCCGTCAGATCGATGACCATCGGGACCGTTCCCGCGATCACCTCGAAGCGTCGCTCGACGGGCTCCGCGCCGACGACCTCGAGGCGCAGCACGTGCGCGCCCGGCGTGACCTCGGTCGAGGCGCCCGCGCGAATCGCGGAGCCATCGAGAGTGAGCGTGCCTTCGTCGGGCGCCATCACCTGCAGCGACACGGGGCTCGGCGTGAGCTGCACGCGGAACGCATGCGTTTCGCCGACGACGGTGCTCGCAGCCATCTCCGTCTCGCGGAAGCCCGCGGCCGTCAGGTAGAGGTGGTGATCGCCCGCCGGGACCGCGATCTCGAGCGGCGTCCGACCCCGCGAGGCGAGATCGCGGCGATCGATCCAGACGTCGGCGCTCCCGGGCGTGGTGGCCACCGTGAGCACCGCGACGCGCGGCCGCAGTGCATCGCGATGCGTCGTCCCGTCGGCGCGCTCGGCGTCGCTGAGGCCCGTGACGCCGAGATACTCGGTCCAGTAGTTGAAGCACTCGTCCCAGCGCTCGAGCTGCTCGAGCACGATCGCCGTGTTGTAGAGGACGTTGCGGCTGCGCAGGATCCGCAGGCTGGAGAAGTAGTCCGTGAGCGCGGCCTCGAGCTCGTGGGTGCGCCGCTCGCCGTGCAGGCGCTCGGCATGCTGGAAGTGCGTGTTGCCACTCGCGAACAGGCCCGCGGCCTCGGCGACGTCGTCGGCACGTGCGGACGAAGGTGCGAGCGCCGCGAGCGAGAGCCCGAGCACCAAGACCCACAGCGAGTTGCGTAAGCGAAGCTTCCCCACAGAACCCCTCGGAATCAGATCGTCGTCTTGATCGCCGTCGACGTTCCGGTCTCTGCCGGCCTATGTCGCGGCCGCAGTCGAACCAGGACCGGCGTTCCTTCCTCCGGCGTCACGTGCGCTGTCTCGTCGAAGAAGCCATCGCGGTGGAAGACGATGATCTGCTCGCCCCCCCGCGGAAGATCTTGCATGCACGGCGTCGTGCAGAGAAGGGCCTCGCCCTGACGCACCTCCGCGCCGCTCGGCGTCGAGCCGAAGCTCACCGTCACGATCGCCGGCGCCTCGACGCCCGACGGTGGCGGCTCGACCTCGACGACGGTCGTGGCCGGCGCGACCGCGTGGGTCTCGACCGGCGCGATCGTGATCGACGGCGGCGGTCGCGGTGTCTCTTCGTGGCTGAGCACCACGACTCCCACGAGCGCGAGGCCGACCGCGCCCAGCGTCACGAGGAAACCGATCGGCGCGCGGGCCTTCGGGAGGGACTCGCTGCTGTCCATCGCGGTGTGCACCGCTTTGCGATCGCCGACCGAGCCGGGCGGGATCGACGGCGCCATCGACGTGCTGCTCGCCGGCACGTCCGGCATCGCTTCGTGCAGCGCGGCCGAGAGCTCGCCCATCGTCTGGAAGCGCTGCTCGCGCTCCTTCGCCAGCGCCTTGAGGACCACTGCATCGAGCGCCGGCGGGATGAAGACGTTCGGGTTTCGCTTCGCCAGGGAGACCGGTGCTTCGTTGCCGTGCTTCCAGAGCAGCTCGAAGTAGTTCTTTCCGTCGAAAGGCGGCACGCCCGCGAGCATCTCGTAGAGCATCACGCCGAGCGCGTAGATGTCGACGCGCAGATCGATCTCGGTCTCCCCGCGCGCTTGCTCGGGCGACATGTAGAGCGGGGTGCCGACGAGCTGCCCGGTGCGCGTCATGCGTACGCCCTCGGCCTCGGCGCTCTTCACCTTCGAGATGCCGAAGTCGAGCACCTTCACGCGCTCGATCCCGCCCTTGATCGAGAGGAACACGTTCTCCGGCTTGAGATCGCGATGCACGATGTCGCGCGCGTGCGTCGCGCCGAGCGCTCCGCAGATCTGCTGCGCGATCTTCACCGTCTCGTGCGCGACGATCGGCCCGCGTCCGAGACGCGCCGCCAGGCTCTCGCCCCGCAGCAGCTCCATCACGATGAAGACGGAGCCGTCCTCGTACGTGTCGAAGTTCGTGACGTCGACGATGTTGTCGTGGTCGATGCTGCTCGCCGCGATCGCTTCCTGCTTCAGCCGATCGATCGCCGTCGCGCTCTTGAGCGCCGCACCCGTCAGCACTTTGATCGCGTACTGCTTGTTCAGATGGACGTGCCGTGCCGCGTACACGGCGCCCATGCCGCCTTCGCCGATCTTGCCCTCGACGCGGTAGACGTTGGAGAGCACGCGGCCGACCCAGGGATCGGGCTCCTCGAGCAAAGATGGAACGCGCGGCGTGTCGCGCACGTCGCCGGCGCCGAGGGCCGTCGTCGCATAACCCGGATGCGAGGAAGACTCGGGCACGCCCAATTCCTCTTCCGTCAGGGCACCGCGCTGGTCGGCCACGGGCCGATCTTACCCCGAGCCCGAGGCGTCGTCAGACGCGATTGCTCGCGGGCGGGCATCTACTTGCGGGCGGGCAGCGGGTCACGCGCCGGGGCGGCCGGCGCATCGTCGTGCAGCTTCGGAACTGCACGGCTGGCCATCGCGGCGCGCGCCGCCATGGCCTCGAGCGCAGACGCTGGAAGACCTGCGGGCATGCGGGATCGGCGCGTCGGCGACTTCGTCATCACCACCGAGGCGCAGAGCTTGTCGAGCAGCGAGAGCAGACGCTGTTCTTCCGCCTCGCTCAGGCCCGAGAACACGTTGCGCGCGGCGCCATCGACCACGGGCGCCAGCGCCTCGGCCAACGCCTTGCCTTTGGTCGTGAGCCGCACGAGACGACGGCGCCGATCGCGCGCGTCGACCTTGATGTTCACGAGCTTCTCTTCGGCCATGCGCGCGACGAGCCGGCTGACACCCGCGGCGTCGAGCCCTGCATCGAGCGTCAGCTCCTGCTGCGAGACTGCGCCCTCGATCGCGAGTCGGATCAGCACCTGGTACTGAGGCACCGAGGCTCCCAGCGGCTGCAGGCTGCGGTTGAGCTCGGCGAAGGTCACCCGGCGCAAGAACGTGAATCGCTTGGCGATCTCGTGCGCGATCGCTTGGCGCGGTACGACTTGGTCCATGGTGCTCACTCCCTCTACCTGACTTCGGGGCTCCGCGTTACTGCCGACGAGAGGCGTCGGAGACGCGATGATGTGCGTGATTCTTTATGCGGATCTTCCTCACGCCGCGGGGGGCCGCGGTTTGCCCCGTTTTCGACCGACATGCTACCCCTGACCACCATGTCCTTCCTAGACCTGACCCAGGAGTGCCTCGACGCGGCGGAGGGCAAGATGCCCGAGATCCCCGTCGGCCCCGACGGCAAGAAGGGCAAGCCACCGCTGCGTCTGCAGGTCTTCAAGAACACGTTCATCGAGCGCTGGTTCGCGCAGGCGCATCCGATCACGCCGGGGATCTGGTTCGGGCCCTTCGTCGTGTACGGCCTCTATCGCGGCGCGATCGATCACGGCGCGTACGTGCTGCCGGCCTTCGCGCTCGGCGCGCTGATCATCACGCTCGTCGAGTACTGCCTGCACCGCTTCGTCTTCCACTTCCCGTTCGACCGCCGCTCGCCGCTGCAGCGCGAT
>CAYSCF010000041.1:0-32581 GCA_964429305.1 uncultured Sandaracinaceae bacterium
TCGCCACGTGGAGCTCGGCAACGTCGTGAAGTGCGACGAGATCCCCTACGACTTCGCGCGACGGCGGATCGGCGTGGTGGTCGAGCGCGATGGCGTGCGAACGCTCGTCGTCAAAGGCGCGCTCAAGAACGTGCTCGATGCATGCGGGACGCTACGCGCCGGAGACGGCGAGCGGCCGATCGCAGGCGAGCGAAGCGCGATCGAAGCACGCCTCGAGCGCTGGAACGCGGACGGATACCGGGTCCTCGGCGTCGCCTCGCGCATCATCGACGTGCGCGATCGCTACACGGTGGCCGACGAGCAAGGCCTCGTTCTGCGGGGATTCCTCCTCTTCCTCGATCCGCCGAAGCCGGACGCAGCGCGGATCGTGGCGTCGCTCGCGAAGCTCGGCATCGCGCTCAAGGTGCTCACGGGCGACAGTCGCGGCTGCGCAGTGCACGTCGCGAGCGCCGTCGGGATTCCGTCCGACCGCGTCCTGATCGGGAGCGAGCTGACGAAGGTTCTCCCCGACGCGCTCGGCCCGCTGTGCGAACAGACCACCGTCTTCGCCGAGCTCGATCCCGCCCAGAAGGAGCAGATCCTGCTCGCGCTCAAGAAGCGGGGACACGTCGTGGGCTATCTCGGCGACGGCATCAACGACGCGCCCGCGCTGCACGCAGCGGACGTCGCGATCTCCGTCGAGGGCGCGGCCGACGTCGCGAAGGACGCCGCCGACTTCGTGCTGGGCCGTCGCGATCTCGACGTGCTCCGCGCGGGTGTCGAGTCCGGCCGCACCACGTTCGCGAACACGCTCAAGTACGTGCGCACTACGACGAGCGCGAACTTCGGGAACATGGTGAGCATGGCGATCGCATCGATCTACCTGCCGTTCCTGCCGCTCGTGGCCGGACAGATCCTGCTCAACAACTTCCTCTCCGACGTGCCACAGACGTTCGTCGCGGGTGACCGCGTCGATCCGGAGGTGACGACGCGCCCGGGCCGCTGGAGCGTGCGCGCGATCCGCGACTTCATGATCGTGTTCGGCCTCATCAGCTCCGCGTTCGACATCCTCACCTTCGTGCTGCTCCGCTGGGTGGATGCGAGCGTCGACGAGTTCCGCACGACGTGGTTCGTCGAGTCGCTCCTGACCGAGCTCGGCATCGCCTTCATCGTGCGCACGAGCCGTCCGTTCTGGAAGAGCAAGCCAGGTCGCGCGCTGGTCGTCTCGAGCGTCGTCGTCACGGCGATCGCGATCGCGATTCCATACTCGCCGATCGGTCCGAGCTTCGCGCTGGTCCCTCTCGAGGCCCGATGGCTGGGCCTCGTCGGCCTCATCACGGGCGCGTACCTGGCGGTCTCCGAGATCGCGAAGCGGATCTACGTGCGCAAGCGCTCGTTCGACGGCGGCTGATCGTCAGGAGCGCGCCGCGCGCTGCTTGGCCGCGTCGGTCACGGGCGTGAAGAAGTTCACGAGGTTCCCGTCGGGATCGCGGAACAAGAGCGAGCGATTGCCCCACGGCATCGTCGTCGGTGGCTGCAGCACGTCGCCGAGATGCGGCGCGATCCGCTGCGACGTCGCATCGACGTCGTCGACCTTCAGCTCGAGGATGACCGAGCGATTCGCTCCCGGGCTCGCGGCGCCCTGCGCGAACAGCTTCATCGTGCGCTCGTGCGCGATCGCCAGCACCCCGTGCGGCGTGACGATCTCGGCGAAGTCCTCCGTGGACCATTTCGGCGCGATGCCCGTGACGCGCTCGTAGAAGCCCACCAGACGCTGGATGTCGGCGGTGATGATGCGAATCGAGACGAAGTCCATTTCCGTTTCTCCTTCGTTCGAACATGACGGGGGCCTGCTGACAACGTGCTGACAGCAGCCTCGCGTAGGCTCTGCCGATGCGACGCACCGAGCGCCTCTTCGCGATCATCCAGCGCCTTCGTGGGAGACGCCGCCCCGTGACGGCGCGCGCGCTCGCGGACGAGCTCGAGGTGTCCTTGCGCACGATCTATCGGGACGTCGCCGAGCTCGTGCTGCAGCGCGTTCCGATCCGCGGCGAGGCGGGCACCGGCTACGTGCTCGATCCGGGCTACGATCTTCCGCCGCTGATGCTCACGCCCGACGAGGTCGAGGCCGCGATGCTCGGCGCTGCGTGGGTGGCGCAACGCGGCGATGCGACGCTCGTGCGCGCCGCGCGCAGCCTCACCGACAAGCTCCGCGACGTCGTGCCCGAGAGCCTGCGGCCTCTGATGCTCGATGCGGCGTCGCGCCCCGCACGACCGCGAAGCAACATCGCCGACACGATCGATCTCGCGCCCGTTCGTCACGCGATCCGCGATACGCGCAAGCTCGCGCTCTCGTACATCGACGATGCAGGCCGCGCGACGGAACGGACCGTGTGGCCCTTCTTCATCGCGTACACGGAGGACGTGCGGATCGTGGCGGCGCACTGCGAGCTCCGCTGTGGCATCCGGCACTTTCGGGCCGATCGCATCCGCAGCGCCCGCGTGCTCGACGCGAAGGTGCCCGAGCCGCTGCGCACACTGCGCAAGCGTTGGCGAGACGAGAATCCCGGACGCGAGTGAGCCAGCGCGGTAAGAGACGCGCCATGATCGAGCTCGACCCGAGCGCGTACGATGCGCTGATCTTCGACTGCGACGGCACGCTCGTCGACACGATGCCCGGGCACTTCGTGATCTGGCGCGACACGCTCGCGCCGCTCGGGATCGCGCTCGACGAGACGCGCTTCTATGCGCTCGCGGGTGTGTCTTCGGTGGGGACCGTCGAGATCCTCGCGCGCGAGCACGGCGTGACGGTCGATGCGGCCGCGGTCGCGCGGCAGAAGGATCGCCTCTATCTGGCCCGTGAGGCGACGGACCGGCCGATCGACGTCGTCGTAGGCATCGCGCGCGAGGCGCGCGGCAAGAAGAAGCTGGCGGTCGCGAGCGGCAACGTGACGAGCATCGTCCAGCGCACCCTGCGCGGCGCGGGCATCGACGATCTCTTCGAGGTCGTGGTCGGCGCCGATCAGGTCGCGCACGGCAAGCCCGCGCCGGATCTCTTCCTGCGTGCAGCGAGCCTCGTCGGCGTGACGCCCGCGCGATGCGTCGTGCTGGAGGACGCCGATCTCGGAATCCAGGCGGCGCACGCCGCGGGCATGACGGCGATCGACGTGCGCCCCTGGTTGTGAGCTAGTACCTCGGCCATGCGCGCCCTGCCACTGCTTCTTCTCGCGACGCTGATCGCGAGCTGTTCTGGATCGTCCACCGCACGAACCGCGACCTCGACGGGCGGCGAGACCTCGCCGGAGGCCGGTGCCGGCTTGCTCGACGCGTCGCTCGCGGCGCGGATCGACGAGGCGGCGTCCGACGTGCTCGCCGCCACGGGTGCGCCGTCGGCGTCGATCGCGATCGTGCAGGACGGCCGCCTCGCATACGCGCGCGCATACGGCGCGGCGAACCTCGAGACGAACGCGCCCGCGACGACCGCGATGCGCTACGGCATCGGCTCGGTCTCCAAGCAGTTCACCGCGACGGCAGTGCTCCTGCTCGCCGAGGACGGTCGGCTCTCGCTCGAAGATCCGATCGGTCGCTACGTTCCGGGCCTCACGGGCGGCGATCGCGTGACGATCCGTCAGGTGCTCGATCACACCGCCGGCTATCGCGACGACTGGCCGCAGGACTACGTGCCGGCGTCGATGCACCAGCCGACCTCGATGCGCGCGGTGGCCGATGCGTGGGGCGCGGCGCCGCTCGACTTCGAGCCCGGCGCGCAGTGGCAGTACTCGAACACCGGCTACGCCATCGCCGGCCTGCTCGTGGAGAGCGTCGCGCACGAGCCTCTCGTCGATTTCCTGCAGCGTCGCGTATTCGCGCCGCTCGGCATGACGCACGTCGCCGATCAGGATCGCGATCCGCGCGTGCTCGATCCCGTCGGCTACAGCCGATTCGCCCTCGGACCGCCGCGCGTCTCCCCCTCGGTCGGCACGGGCTGGATGGCGGCCGCAGGAGAGCTCGCGATGCCTCCGTCGGATCTCGCGCGATGGAACATCAGCCTGATGGATCGCTCGCTGCTCCATCCGCAGAGCTACGACGCGTTGCTCTCCGCGACGACGCTCACGAGCGGCACGTCGACCTCGTACGGGCTCGGCATCGGCGTGCACGGCGAGCCGGGTCGTCGCGTGTGGGCGCACGGCGGCGAGATCAACGGCTTCCTCACCGACAACCGCGTGTACCCCGATCAGCGTGCGGCGATCACCGTCGTGGTGAACTGCGACTTCGCGGGCGCGAGCGAGCTCGCCGATCGTCTCGAGGCGATCCTGATTCCGCCGGCCGCTTCGACGGCACCAGTCACCAGCGCCGCGACGGCGAGCGCGACCGATCCCGCAGAGCTGACCGCGCGCGTGCGCGCCGAGTACGACGCGCTGCGCGAGGGTCGCGTCGATCGCGACACGCTCACGCCGAACGGCTCGGCGTACTTCGACGATGTCGCGCTCGCGGACTTCCGGAGCAGCCTCGGTCCCCTCGGCGAGCCGACGGAATTCGTGCTCGAGCGTCAGCGCCTGCGTGGCGGGCTCACCGCGGAGGTCTTCCGCGTGCGGCATCCCACCCGGACGCTGCGCATCGTGCGCCGTGCAGAGATCGGCGGCGCGCATCGCGTGGAGCAGTTCCTCGTCCTGCCCACCGACTGACTCTCGCCTACCTCACCCCGCAGGGGGGATTGACGATCGCCACGACCCGCGGCCTACCTTCGCCGTCGCATGGACGCACCGGCGATCGACTTCCGTCTCGCGTTCGAGGCGTCACCGGACGTGCTGCTCGTGCTCCTGCCCGACGCGCCGCGCTTCACGATGGTCGCTGCAACGCGCGCGCGCTTCGAGGCCACGCACATGACGCAGGACATGCTGGGCAAAGGTCTCTTCGAGATCTTTCCGGACAACCCCGACGATCCGCAGGCGACCGGCACGAGCAACCTACGAGCCTCGCTCGAGCGCGTGATCGCGACGCGCGCGCCCGACACGATGGCGGTACAGAAGTACGACATCCGCCTGCCGGACGGCACCTTCACCACGAAGTACTGGAGCCCGAAGAACATCCCGGTGCTCTCGCCCAGCGGCGAGCTCGTCTATGTCCTGCATCGCGTCGAGGACGTGACGGCGCTCGTGGAGGCGAGCGAGCTCGGACAAGCGAAGGAGCGCGAGGTCGTGCAGCGCAGCCGCGAGCTCGCGGCAGCCAACGACTCGCTCCGCGAAGCGAACACGAAGCTCGGCGAGCTCGATGCCGCCAAGACGGCGTTCTTCGGGAACGTCAGCCACGAGTTCCGCACGCCGCTCACGCTCATGCTCGGCCCGCTCGCTGACGCGCTCGAGAGCACGTCCGAGCCGCTCGGCGCAACGCAGCGCGCACGCATCGAGCTCGCACACGACAACGCGCTGCGCCTGCTCAAGCTGGTGAACGCGTTGCTCGAGTTCTCGCGCGTCGAAGCCGGTCGCGTGCGCGCCAAGCACGCGCCGCTCGATCTCTCCGCGCAGACCGCGAAGCTCGCCGGCATGTTCCAGTCTGCGTTCGACAAGGCGCGCATCCGGCTGATCGCCGAGCTGCCGGTGCCGAGCGTCCCAGCGTGGGTCGATCGCGAGATGTGGGAGAAGATCGTCCTCAACCTCGTCTCGAACGCCTTCAAATTCACGCTGGAAGGCAGCATCACGATCCGCATGCGCGAGGAGGACGACGCGTTCGTGCTCGAGGTCGCGGACACCGGCGTCGGCATTCCGAAACAAGAGCTGCCGTTCGTCTTCGATCGCTTCCATCGCGTCGCCGGCACCACGGGTCGCACGCACGAAGGAACGGGCATCGGCCTCGCGCTCGTACGCGAGCTCACCGAGCTGCACGGCGGCCACGTCTCGGTCGAGAGCGAGCTCGGCGTCGGCACCACTTTCCGCGTGACGATGCCGAAGGGCTTCGCGCACCTGCCGCCCGATTCCGTCTCGATGACGGCCGAGGGGCCCGAGACGACGCGCGATGCGAGCGCGCACGCCACGGAGGCGGCGCGCTGGGTCGAGACCGCGCCCGTTCCGCATGCCGAGCCCGACGCTCACCGCGACGGTGCGCGCGCGCGAGTGCTGATCGTCGACGACAACGCCGATCTGCGCGAGTACATGTCGTCGGTCCTCGGCGCTCACTACGAGGTGAGGGTCGCCGAGAACGGTCGCGTCGGGCTCGAGGCCGCACGCGCGTGGCGCCCCGACATCGTCGTGAGCGACGTGATGATGCCGCTGCTCGACGGGATCGGTCTCGCGCGTGCGCTTCGTGCGGATCCCGCGACGCGCTCGCTCCCGGTCATCCTGCTCTCGGCGCGCGCCGGCGACGACGCTTCGGTGGAGGGGCTCGATGCGGGCGCAGACGACTACGTGCTCAAGCCGTTCTCGGCGCGCGAGCTGCTCGCACGCGTGCGGACCCACGTCGATCTCTCCAGTGCGCGACGGACGTGGGCGCTCGAGCTGGAGCGCGCGAACCAGGAGCTCGAGGCCTTCAGCTACGCGGTGTCGCACGATCTGCGGGCACCGCTGCGCTCGATCGACGGCTTCAGCCGCATCCTCACCGAAGATCACGCGATGGCGCTCGATGCCGACGGCAAGCGGGTGCTCTCGCGCATCGGCAACGCGACGCACGTGATGAGCGAGCTCATCGAAGGACTGCTGGAGCTCTCGAAGATCGCGCGCGTCGACGTGGAGAACGAGCGCGTCGACCTCGGAGCGCTCGCCGCCGACGTCGTCGCCGATCTGCGGCGCGCCCATCCCGATCGCTCGGTCCGCGTGGACGTCGCCGAGGGCATGTTCGCGCGAGGCGACCGTCGACTGCTGCGCGTCGCCCTCGTCAACCTGATCGGGAACGCGTGGAAGTTCACGTCGCGCCGCGACCAGGCGCACATCGAGATCGGCCGAGGCCCGGACGATGCGTTCTTCGTACGCGACAACGGGGCCGGCTTCGACATGGCGTACGCGCAGCGGCTCTTCACTCCGTTCCAGCGCCTCCACCCGAGCGGAGAGTTCGAGGGCACCGGTGTCGGGCTCTCGACGGTGCAGCGCGTGGTCCGCCGGCTGCACGGCGACCTCTGGGCCGAAGCGGCGGTCGACCACGGCGCGACGTTCTACTTCACGCTGCCCGCGGCCTGAGCCGTGGCATTCGCGTAAGCTCGCTCCGATGTCCGACTCCGACGCGTCGTCCTCGCCTCGCGAGCTCGCGTACCCGCCCGACCTCGCGCGCTGGACGGTGGCGCACTGGCCGGTGCAGGCGCCGATGCAGATCTCGTTCGCGCTGCTCCAAGAAGCGCTCGAGATCGCGTTCCAGGCATCGATGACGCGCGAGGAAGCGCGCCAGTCACGCTTTCGTCTGCTGCTGATGCGCGCCGATGCGCTACCGCCGCAGGGAGCATCGAGCGACGGCGTGCTTCCGCTTCGCTTCGATCGCAGTCGGCCGCTCGACGTGGACGAGCTGCGCCGGCTCGCACCGTCGACGCCATTCGAGACGTCGCTCATCGGCGTGCACGAAGAGAACGGTGCGCTGCGCATCTGGGGCCTGGCGCACTCGGGGCCGGCGTGGCTCTCTCCGACGTGGGGCGGGCGCGACCTCGGTCCGATCTGGACGACCGATCCGATCGTGCACGTGAATGGCCCCGGGCAGATCGCGGTGCGACGCGCCGGCATTCTCGTCGGCGCGCTCGAGCACGGCGCCCTCGTCGACACGACCATCGACGTGCTCGCGTCCAACTGGCTACCGACGCACTTCGATCGCGCACGCGAGGAGATCCGCAGCCTGCACGCGGCCGGACGCGGCGCGCGCACCGTGGAGCACTCTCTCGTCGGTCGCATCTCGCAGAACATGCTGAGGCGGTGCATCCAGCTGGTGCGCAGCGCACAGCACGGCGGGCTCGTGCTCTTGCGAGACGGAGCGCAGACGTCCGCCGGGCTTCGTCTCAAGTATCGGTTCGAGCCCGACGAGGCGACGCGCCGCTATCACGCTCTCTTGCTCGCGCTGATCGATGCGGTCGCGAACACGACGAGCTCGCCGTCGATCGACTGGGACACCTTCGTGACCAGCCACAGCGTCGAGATGGACCGGCTCGAGAAGGCCGTCTTCGAGTGGAGCCGCGTGATCGCGAATCTCGCCGCGATCGACGGCGCGGTCGTGCTCGACAAGAGCTTCGGCGTGATCGGGTTCGGCGCCGAGGTCTCCGCCGAGCTCCCGACGCCGACGCGCGTGTGGCGCGCGCTCGATCGCGAGGGCGAGCGGCGGCGCCCCGAGGACGTCGAGGCGGTCGGCACGCGGCATCGCGCGGCCTACCGATTCGTCAACGACCACCCCGATGCGCTCGCGATCGTGTTCTCGCACGACGGTGGCGTGACGTTCGTCGCGAGCCAGAACGGCGACGTCGTCGTGTGGGAGCAGGTCACGCGGCCCTGAGGCGGCCGTACGTCACGAAGCCGCTGATCGCAGCCACGACGAGCCAGTAGACGAGCTCGCCGTGCTCCGGGTTGCCGGAGAGGAGATGCACGACGCAGAAGGCGAGCATCTCGATCGCGACGAAAGCGGACGCGATCGGTGCAGCGATCGCGAAGCGCTTGTTCAACGCGGGCAGCACCAGCGCGACGGCAGCGATCAGCTCGAGCACGCAGAGGCCGAGCCAGACGGGATGCGGGATCGCATGCAGCGACGGAACGGTCTGCTCGGACGCACCGAATTTCCACATCGCGCCCGTGGCGGTGTGCAGCGCGAGCAGGACTTGCAGGACCCACAGGAGAACGTTCATGGGCGTCTCTTGGCGCACGGCGCATGCCGCGGCTTCTCCAAAACTGCCAATCGCTCAGCGCGGCGCGATGGGCGCTCGGCCCGAGCGTCCCCACGCGACGAAGAGCGCGAGCCCGGCGACCACGAAGTTGAACGGCGTGTTCGCACCTTCGCCGCGCGAGAAATGGAAGACGATCGCAGAGGCCATCAGCAGCACGACGCCGAGCGCCGCGAGCACCGTGACGCGCGGCTGGATGCGCGTGAGCGATGGCAAGACCACACCGAGCCCGCCGAGCAGATCGAAGACCGCGGTCGCGTAGAGAAACGTCGGCGAGACCTGTCCCATCCACGGCATCTGCGAGGCGAGCGCCGGAATCGGCGTCGCCATCTTCCAGAGCGCGCCTCCCACGAGCGTCAGGGCCAAGAGGCCCTGCGCGATCCAGAGCGCGATGCTCAGGCCCTTGGAAGTCTCGCGTGTCTCGATCGTCGTGGTCATGATCGGTTCCCGTGCGTGAAGAGGGCGACCTTACGCCGTGCGCGAGAGGAGAAGGAGGCAGTTCGAATCGCCGCCGGTAGCCCGCTGGGATGCGCGCTCGATTCGCGCGTATCCTGCTCGTCGTGTCTCGCGCCGCGTGTCTGTTGCTCCTGCTCGCATCGTGTCCGCGTACCGCGGCCGCCCAGGACGACTGCGCCGAGCGCGCGGCGTCGGCCACGGTGGACGACGCCGTGCGCGCCTACGAAGAGGCCGACTTCGAGACCGCGAACGCGCTCTTCGATCAGTTGGTGCTCGGCGCCGACCTGACGCGCGCCGACCTGGTGCGCGTGTACGCGACGCGCGCGCTGCTCCGCTTCGGCGACTCGGATGCGGAAGGGATGCTCCACGACCTGACCGCGCTCGCTTCGCTCGAGCCCGACTACGAGCTCGGACCGCGTGCGCCGCCGCCGGTCCATGCCGCGTTCGACGCAGCGCGCGGAGCTCCGGCGCTCGCGCTCGATGTGACGATCGAAGCGACGCCGCTCGGTGCGCACGTGCTCGCACACGCGTCGGGAGATCGCGCCGACATCGTTCGCGCGGTGGTCGTCGCTGCGCGGACCGGCGACGGTCGATTCCGCGAGTCCACCGACGGAACGGTGACGCTCACGCAGGCGGGCGACGTCGTCGAGTACTACGCACGCATCGTCGGCCCTGGCGGCGCGACGCTCGCCTCGCTCGGCAGCCGCGAAGCGCCACAGATGCAGCGCCTCGCTCCGTTCGAGGCGCACGACGACACGCTGGCGATCGTGCTCGGAACGAGCGGCGCCGCGCTCGCGGTGGCGGCGCTGGTGGTCACGCTCGTCCTCGTGCTGGCGCCGAGCGGAACGAACGAGGTCGTCGGACCGACGTTCCAGATCCCGTCGATGTAGCGACGATGGCCACTCGCAAGGTCACACGCGCGCGACCGGGACAGCCCGAGGCAGTGGACGTCGAGATCGAGCTGGCGCCCGCCGCGCCCACGCCGAGCTCGACGAGCCATGCGCCGACCGAAGCACCGATGCGGACGGCGCGAGGTGCTTTCGTCGCGAGCGCGCGCGGAGGTCGCTACGAGCTCGCCTACGAGCTCGCCTCCGGTGGGATGGCGACCGTCTACCTCGCACGCTTCGAGGGCGCGGCCTCGTTCTCTCGCGCGGTCGCGCTCAAGCGGATCCATCCCCATCTGGCGCGCGATCCGCGCTTCGTCGACATGTTCCTCGACGAAGCGCGCATCAGCGCGCGGCTCTCGCATCCCAACGTGTGCGCGGTCACCGACTTCGGCCAAGACGACGACGGCGGCTACTACTTGGCGATGGAGTACCTCGCGGGCGAGACCCTCGCGAGCGTCGTGCGCGCGGCGCTGCGCCACGATCCCGAGGCGCCCGAGAGCCCTCGCTATCGGCGGTACCTCGCCTATCTGCTCACCGAGGCCGCGCGAGGTCTGCAAGCAGCGCACGAGACGCGCGGTGCCGACGGACGCTTGCTCGACATCGTCCATCGCGACGTCACGCCCAACAATCTCTTCGTGACGTTCGATGGCGTCGTGAAGGTCGTCGACTTCGGGATCGCCAAGGCGCGCGATCGCGTCACGCAGACGGACACCGGCGAGCTCAAGGGAAGTCTTCCTTACGTCTCGCCCGAGCAGGCGCGCAGTGGCGACTCCGATCGACGCGCCGACGTGTGGTCGCTCGGCGTCTGCGCGTGGGAGGCGTTCACCGGACGTCGCTTGTTCAAGCGACAGACGCCCGCGGACACGCTGTACGCGGTGCTCGAAGCGCAGATTCCGCGCGTCACCGACGTGCGAGCGAGCGTGCCCGCGGTCTACGCCGATGCGATCGCGGGGGCGCTGCGGCGTGAGCCGAGCGAGCGTCATGGATCGGCCAAGGCGCTCGGCGATGCGCTGCTGCGCGCGAGCGATGTCGACGCGCCGCATCCGACGGCGAGCGACATCGGGGCCTGGCTCGACGAGCTATTTCCGGGCGGTCGCGAGGCGAGACAGCGTCTGGTGGAGAGCACGCTGCGAGGCGAAGCGCAGGGCTCGAGCGTCGTGCCGCGATCGTCGAGCGAGGCCGTGGCCCTCGAGCCCGATGCACCACCGGCGACGCGCACGCCTTGGATCGCGATCGCGATCGCGAGCACGCTCGCGATCGGCGGCGTGATCGCGTGGAGGCTGACTCCGCAGCCGAACGTGTCGAGAGCGGCACCGGTCACGAGCACGAGCACGATCCCAGCGCCCGCTCCGACGACCACGATCGTCGAGGTCGCACCTACCGCGCCTCCCGCATCGACCCCGGCGATCGCGATCGCGCCGATCACCGCACCGGCGCCGACGACGCATCATGCACGTTCCACGACGGTGCACGCATCGGAGGCGCCCACGCCGAGCCGCGCGCCACGACCGACGAGCGCCCCGACGAGCAGCGCAGCGAGCGGCGCAGAAGGTGTCGTCGTGATCGTCGTCCCCGACGGCTGGGCCGAGGTGTACGAGGGCTCGCGTCGTCTCGGGACCACGCCGCTGCGCACGTCGCTCTCGGCCGCCGGACACGACCTCGACGTGCGCATCGAGGGCCGCGCGCCCGGTCGGCGCGTGCATGCGGACGTCCACGCGGATCAGACGACACGCCTCGTGGTTCGCGCCGCCGACTGAGGCTCACTCGCGAGAGAGATCGTGCTCGCGCAGCAACCGCTGCACGCTCTTGCGATGGATCCCCACGTGCTCGGCAGCGAGATCGAGATCGTTGCCGAAGCGGCTCATCACTGCGCGCAAATAGCGCGGCTCGAGCTCCGCGAGCCAGCGCTCGCGCGCGTCCTTCAGCGCGAGCTCGTCGTGCACGTCGATCCCGCCCGCGTCGCGCGGCTCGGCGGTGCGCATCGGTGTCGGCACGGGCGCGGCCGCGAGTGTGCTCGCGTCGATGACGCCGTTCTGTGCGAAGGCACTGGCGCGGCGCAGCACGTTGCGCAGCTCGCGCACGTTTCCCGGCCACGGATGACGCGCGAGCACCTCGAGCGCGTCGGGCATCAGTCGGGCCGTCGGCGACAGGCTCGCGAGGATCGCCTCGGCGATCGGCTGCACGTCCGCCAGACGCTCGCGCAGCGGCGGCAGCGCCACGACCGTCTCCGCGAGGCGATAGTAGAGGTCCTCTCGGAACGTGCCGTCGGCGACCATCGCAGCGAGGTCTCGATGCGTCGCAGCGATGACGCGCACGTCGACCTCGACAGGACGGCTGCCGCCCAGACGCGTCACCTCGCGACGCTCGAGGGCGCGCAGCAACCTCGGCTGCAAATCGAGCGGTAGCTCGCCGATCTCGTCGAAGAAGATCGTGCCACCGTGGCTCTGCTCGAACGCACCGTGATGCTGACGATCGGCGCCGGTGAACGCGCCGCGCTCGTGACCGAAGAGCTGAGACTCCACGAGCGTGCGCTGGATGGCTGCACAGTCGACGACGACGAACGCGCCGTTCGCGCGCGGGCTGGCCTCGTGAATGGAGCGCGCGGCGAGCTCCTTGCCGGTGCCCGTCTCGCCGAGCAGGAGCACGCCGAGCGTGGTGGGCGCGATGCGAGAGAGGAAGGCGAACGTGCGACGCATGATCTCGCTGCGCCCCACGATCTCTCCGAAGCGTGTGCCCAGAGCTGGCTCGAGCGGCTCGTGGCGCGTGACGGTCGAGACGTCGAGCACGAGCTCGCCCAACGTCACGCGCGTCTTGTCCGGCAGGAACGCTTCGAGAATCTCGACGCCGTCGACGAGCGTGCCGTTGGTCGATCCGAGATCGCGTAGAACGTGCCTCCCGTTGCGCAGCGAGACCTCGCAGTGGAAGCGACTGACCGTCTCGTCGGCGAGCACGACGACGTTGCTGGGCGCGGTGCCGAGCGTGACGGTCGGTCCTTCGACGACCCAGCGGCGTCCGACGTCGGCGCCACCGAGCGCGGAGATCGCGTAGCGCGGGATCTCGAGCACCTTCGGCAGCTCGGGGCGCGCAGTGAGCGCTTGGGTGCGGACGTCGTCGAAGTTCACGATTTCGGAACTGTAGCGGATGATGCCTATCATCATCGCGATGAGCGCAGGCCTCGGCTCGGTACGGTGCATGGGGCTCGCCCCAGCGCTCGTGCTCTGCATCGCGAGCTGCACGAGCACGCCGCCACGCACGTGGATCATTCGCTTCGCGGTCGGGGACCCGGGCCTCGAGCGAAACGCGATGCGTCCCGGCGTCGAGGACGACTGGGAGCACATCGGAACGCGCATCGTCTCGGGCAGCGTGTGCGGCGATCCTCCGCGGGGAGAGCAAGACGTACCTGGTGCCGACGCGCGAGGCGTCGATCTCGAGCAGATCGTGCCGCGCGGCGCGATGCCGGTGGCGATGCCGACGACGCTCGCGTCGGGTCAGTACTCGGTGATGGCGTGGGCGGTCGATGCCGACGGCGCGCTCTACGCATGGAGCTGCAACGGCCTCACGTCACCGGGCTCGGGGCCGATCGTCTCGGAGCTCCGCTCGGTCCCCACGCCTCGCTCGCCGAACGGGCGTTGGCACGTGACGCTCGCCGATGCGTCGATCGCGGCGCACATCGATCGAGTGGTGCTCCGCATCGCGCCGGGCACGTGCGCAGCGCAGTCACCGACACGCACGACGGGCGATCGGAACATCGCGTGGCCCGCCGGCGGCGAGCACGTCGAGCCGTTCTCGCTCGGCTCCGCAGCGCCGACCGCGTTCATGGCCTGGGCCGAGAACGATGCGACGTGCACGATCGTCGCGCGCGGCTGCACCGACGGGCCGGGGCCGACGGATCTGACGACGGTGCTCGTCATCGAGACGACCGCACCATGCGCCGACCCGCGCGCCTGTCGCGCGACGAGCGACGGCCTCGCGTGCGATCACGTGGTGGTCGAGCAGATGGCCGTCGGCGCATCGAGCGAGTGCTTCCTCACCAGCGCGCACGAAGTGTTCTGCGACGGCAGCATCAGCGGCGCGCCGCTCGCGATGCCCACGGGCTTCGTGCCCGCGCGGCTCTTCGCGCGACACGCACGCCGCGTCGTCGAGCCGGGCTCGCTCGATCGCGACGACGGCTACTGCGCGCTCGCGACGGACGGTGCGATGGCGTGCTGGGGCGATGCGTTTCCGTTCCTCGACGCCGCGCTCCCGACGCCCGCGCTCGTCTCGCGCGCGACGCTGCCCGGCACGTCGGACACGCTGCCGCTGACGCTCACCATGGGCTTGCGCATGGGCTGCGTCGTGATGGGTCGCGGCGCGACCGGTGGCGAAGTCCATTGCCGCGGCCTCGCCGCCGAGGACGACGCGGTTCGCGCGCGTTTGGTCGGCGCGACCTCGACTGGTGAGTGGGTCGCCAACGAGTCTGCGCCTGCGGGAGCCGGCGCGAACGTCGTGCTGCTCGCCAGCGGCGCGCTCGACACCTGCGCGGCGAGCTCCGATCGCATCTGGTGCTGGGGCGACGAGCGCGTGGCCGTCGCGACGCCCGACTACACGACGCAGGAGCGTTGGCTGAGCTTCATCGACGGCCATCGGTGGACCGCGCTCGGCGTCGGCGAGATGCACGCGTGCGGTGTGGCGGACGACGGATTGCCGGCGTGCTGGGGCAGCGACTTCGCCGGACAGCTCGCGCCGCGCTTCGAGATCCTCACGGAGCCCGCGGCGTGCACTGGCCTCGACTATCCCAGCATGATCGGACGTGACGACTGCGCGGGCTATGCGCTCGGCTCGCTCTACGACTCGGTGCCGGTCGCGCCCCGCCTGCGTAGCTCGATCGATCAAGCGCTCGCGTCTGGAGCGAGCTTCGATCCGCTCGATCCGCCCACGGACTGCGCGCACCCACCATCCGGCCGAAGCGGGACCACGTGCCCGGTCTCGGTCGCGAGCCGATTTCTCCAGGTCTCGGCGATCGCGACGGGCGCCTATCACACGTGCGCGATCAGCGACGACGCGACCCCGATCGAGGCCAACGACGTTCGCGGCCGCGTGCTCTGCTGGGGCGACGACGAGCTCGGCGAGCAAGTCGGCGGACTGAGCGCGAGTGCTGGCCAGTACACGCACGGCACGGCTGCGTGGGTGCGCCCATGCGATGCGGCGGCGGACCCCGATCGCGGCGCGTTCTTGGAGGGCGCCGTCGATCTCGTCGCGGGTGCGCTCCGCACGTGTGCGCGCGACGCGCACGGCGACGTCACGTGTTGGGGCAGCGGCGACGTCTATGGTGCGGGCGCTCTCTGCGCCGAGCGTCCGATCGGGCTGCCGCGCTCGCGCTGAGCCGCGGAACGTGCCGTGTGCCGTGCGGAACACGGAATGTTCCGTGTGCCGATGGGGTACGAAATCGCGCGCGAATCGCGTGGGATCCGACCGGCATCGATCCTGCTCGACCGGCTGCGATGACCTCCGGGCGAATCCTCCTGGTGCTCGCGCTGATCGCGGAGATCGGCTGCGTCGGGGACCTCGAAGACGATCAGGTCGCGGGCCCCCCGTCGCAAACGCCCACCGCGCCGATGGTGACGATGTGCGATCCCGCCGCTCAGGCGCTCGCTTCGTCGGGCTCGGAGCTGCGCCGCCTCTCGGTCGCCGAGTACCGCGCGAGCATCGCGTTGCTCTTCGACGGCCAAGTCCCCGCGAGCGACGCGTATCCCACGCTCGCGCCCTCGCGCACGACGGGCTACTCGACCGAGTTCGGCCTCGCCGACATCGGACAGCAAGAGCTCGCGCAGTGCATGGACGCGGCCGACGACGTGGCCGTACACGTCGCGAGCGCGCTGCCGACGCTTCTGCCGTGTGCCGCCACCACGCACGACCGTGCTTGTGCGCAAGACTTCGTCCGCCGCTACGGGCGCCGCGCGTATCGCCGCGCACCGACGAGCGACGAAGAGGCTGCGCTGCTGGCGACGTTCGATGCCGGGCTCGCCGAGGGCGCGACGTTCGCCGAGTCGATCGCGCTCGTGACGTCGCATCTGCTCGCCGCGCCGCAGTTCGTCTACATCGCCGAGGACGCTGCGCCCACGCGCCGATTGCTGACGGGCCCCGAGACGGTGACGCAGCTCGCGTTCCTGCTCTACGGCGTGCCGCCCGACGACGCGTTGCTCGCTCGCGCGGAAGACGGAACGCTCGCGAGCGAAGCGGCGATCGTCGCCCTCGCCACCGAGATGCTCGACGATCCGCGCGCGGCGGTCGGGCTCGCGCGATTGATGCGCGAATGGCTCGGCGCCGATCCGGTCTCCCCCGCGAACCGCTCCACGACGCTCTACGCCGACTTCACCGAGGCGCTCGCGCGCGATCTCGGCGACTCGTTCGATCGGACCGCCACCGACTCGCTCCAGCGCGGCGACTCGCTGCACGCCTTGCTCGTCACGGCGCCGATCGCGATCGATGGCGAGCTCGGTCCGTTCCTCGGCGTGTCCGGCGAAGACGCGACGTGGCACGGCTCGGCGGCGCTCCCCGGCGGCACCGGCTTGCTCGCGCACCCCGCCCTGATGGCTGCGCTCTCGCACAGCGACGGGCCCGCCTACGTCTTGCGCGGTCGCATGGTGCGCAAGCGCGTGCTCTGCGGAGTGCTCGGCGCGCCGCCAGCGAACGCCGGCGCGATTGCATCGATGACGACGCTGCCCGCGCATCCGACCGCGAGAGACCGCTCGCTCGCCATCCGCTCGATCCCGACGTGCGCGAGCTGCCACGACCTCATGGACCCCGCCGGCATGGCCTTCGAGCCGTTCGATGCGGTGGGCCGCTTCCGCGCCGTGGACGAGCTCGGACGCACGTTCGAGGTCTCCGACATGCTGCCCCAGGTCGACGGCCACTCGGTCGGGTTCGTCGATCACCGCGAGCTGATGAACGAGATCGCGACCTCGAGCGAGGTCACGGAATGCTTCTCGCGTCAGGTCGTGCGCTTCGCGTTCTCGCGCATGGAGACCAGCTCCGACACTTGCGCGCTCGGTGACGTACGAGGCGCGCTCGAGCGCGGATCGGTGCGCGACGCAATCCTCGCGTTCGTCTCCAGCGAGACGCTGCTCCATCGGGAGGCTCCATGATCCATCGGTTCGGCCGCAGGGGATTTCTCGTCGGCGCGACGGGCGCACTGATCGCGATTCCGGTGCTCGAAGAGCTCTCGCGTGGCCGAGCGCGCGCGCAGCTCGTCGCGCCGAAGCGTCTCGTCGTCATGCTGCACAACGGCGGACGAATGGCGGGCAACGGACGACCGGACGATCTCTGGAGCCCGGGCTCGGCGACGCGCCCGCTCACCGCCGGAGTCGCGCCGAGCATGATGCTCGCCGCCCTGGCCCCGATCGCCGATCGCATCGTCACCATCGACGGCGTCGACAATCTCATCCGCCATGCGTCGGGTGACGGCGACGGCCACTTCGATGCCGACCGCACGCTGCTCACGTGCACCAAGCCGGTCGACGGGCGCGGCGGTGACGCGTCGTTCGACTACGTCGCCGGCCTGCGCCTCCGCTCCGGCGCGAGTCAGCCGGCATCGCTCGTCGTGCCGCTCAGCGCGACGCCGGTCGACCACGAGATCGACGAGACGCGCGCGTGGGGCGCTGGCGGCACGCCGGCCACGAAGGTCTCCGGCAACCCGCGCGAAGCGATCGACGATCTCTTCGCGCGCGTGATGCCGACGGGCTCGACGCCTCCGCCCGCCCCGACGCTCGCGCAGCGTCTCGCACGACGACGCGCCACTGCCATCGACGAGTCGCGCGCGACGGTGAGCGCCCTGCGCGGACGCGTCAGCCAGCTCGATCGCGACCGACTCGATCGCCACCTCGCCATGCTCGATCAGATCGCGATGGGCCTCGGCAGCACGACGATCCCCATGGGCGCTGCATGCGCACCTCCTTCGCACGACGCGGCTCCGCACGTGGTGCCCGAGACGTACGACGAGTTCACGCGCACCGGCGACGTCGCCGCGTGGCGCCGGGGTCGGTCCGACTCCGTGACGATTCCCTTCCAGATCGACAACGTGGTGCAGGCGTTCGCCTGTGACGTCACGCGCTCGCTCGTGCTTCGCAACCACGATGATCCTGCATGGCCCGACGCGTTCGGCGGCGCCTCGCCGTTCGAGGCCGATGGCTCGGTGCACACCGCCATCCACGCGACGCCACGTCTGGCCGGCGGACACGGCGACGACCTGATGCGCGGCTTCCAGACGTGGGGCGGGAACTTCACGCGCGTCGTCACGCGCCTCGGCGAGACGCCCGACGTCGACGGGCGCACGCTGCTCGACAACACGCTCGTCGTCTGGATGTCCGAGCACGGCTACGGCTCCGAGCACGAGACGTGGAACCTGCCGATCGTGATGGCCGGCATGCCCGATGCGTTCGCGCGCGGTCAAGGTCGGCACCTCGTCACGGCGCGGCGGAGCACGGGCGATCTCTACGCGAAGATCCTCCGCATGCTCGGTGGGACCGACGAGACGTACGGCCCGACCGGCACCATCGGAAGCCTCGCCACGATGTGGGGCAACTCCAACCTGCAGCCGGACTACGGATGTCCGGGCTTCATCAGCGCGAGCACGCCGCTCCACGCGGGAGACCTCGACCTGTGAGCGCGCGAGCGCATGCATGGGCTTCGGTGATGCTCGTTGCTGCCTGCGCGTCGCCCGCGCCGGATCTCGACGCGAGCGCGAGCGACGCGTGGGCGAGCGCGAACGATGCCGCCCGCGGCGATGCGCTCGTCGCGAGCGACGCGTGGGCGAGTGATGCCTTCGTTGCGCACGACGCGGCGAGCGCACCGGACGTCGGGACGCAGCCGCCCTGTCCCACGGGCGCCTACTTCTGCGACGACTTCGAGAGCGCGGCGCTCGCGAGCACGTGGTCGCTCGACGCGAGTGACGGCACCGCGGTGATCGAGACGACGGCGGCGCACGGTCACGGCGCGCTCCACGTCCACGTCGCCAGCCACGCGGGTGCACGCGCGATGGCGCAGAACGGTTCGTTCTTTCCCGTGGCCGGCAACTCGTTCTACGCGCGCGCGTACGTGCGCCTCGCATCGCCCGCGCCCACGGTGCACGTCGGCATGATCGACGCGAGCGGCGAGTCGATCGAGATCCGACTCGGACTCGGTCCGACGCTCTTGCCGAACTATTCGGGGCCCGGCGTCGAGTACGGCAGCTGGGCGGCGGATCCTCCGTTGATGCCGGTCGATGCATGGACATGCCTCGAGTGGGCGGTGCTCGACGACCCGAGCTCGAATCACGATCGTCTGCTCTACTGGATCGACGGCACCGAACAGACGGCGCACGAGATCGACGGGACGGGAACCGACGCGTGGCGTGTGCCCGTGCTCGATCGCGTCGAGATCGGCTTGATCCTCTATCACGACGACGCCGCCGGTATGGCGCACGATGCTTGGTACGACGACCTCGTCATCGCGCCGAGCCGCGTGGGCTGCGACTGACGCGCGCGTCAGCCGAGCCAGAGCCTGCAGCAGATCGCCCCGAGAACGCCGCCCACGGCCAACGAGAGCGCGATGATGCCGACCGGGCTGCGCGCGGGCGGCTCGCGTCGGATGACGTCCTCGCGCTCGAGGAAGGCGCCGAGCGTCTTGGCCTCGACGAACGATCGCTCGAGCCGTAGCAAGCGCTCGACGAGCTGCGGTCGCTTGGAGATCGTGAGCACGATCTGGGGCATCAGCTGCGTGAGCTGCTCGCGCATGCGCGGGCCGGTGAGCCGACGCTGCACGATGTCCGCGGTGATCGTGCGGACGACGGGCACCGGATCGAGATCCGGAGCGTAGCGAGCGACGATGCCCTCCACGATCGTCAGATTGCGGATGACGACGAAGAGCTCCGACTGCGCCTTGATGCGATGACGCGACGCGACGCGGAGCGCGCGCACGAACTGCTTCGTGATCGGCCCTTCGCTCATGGTCTGCGTGCCGGTGGTTCCCGCGTCCTCGAAGACGGCGCGCAGCTCGCGCTTGAACGCCGGCAGATCGATCGACGCATCGGGCTCGAGCACGTCGCAGTACGCATCGATCGACTCGTCGATGCGACCCGACGCCTGGTGCAGCACCATCTCCAGCATCTTGTCGCGCAGCTTCGGCGGGACGCGCGCATGCAGGCCGAAGTCGATGAGACCGATCTCTCCGTGCCCGAGCAGGATGATGTTGCCCGGGTGCGTGTCGCCGTGGATGAGCCCGAGCTCGTAGGCCATCGAGACCTGCAGGCGCAGGAGCGAGCGCGCGAAGTCGTCCGGCGGATAGCCTGCCTCGCGGAGCGCCGCGGGCGTCGCGAGCTTGTCGAGCTTCGTGCCTTCGAACCATTCCATCACGAGCACGCGCGCGGTCGAGAGCGCGCGATGCACCTTCGGGACGCGGAACTCCGGGTGCGATTCGAGCAGCGAGCCGAACTCTTCGAGCACGCGCGCCTCCGCGACGAAGTCGAGCTCGCCGCGCGCGCGGTGGGCGTACTCCTCGGCGACGCGGTGGACCATGCTGCGTCGGTAGGCCGGGACGAGGCGATCGACGGCCGCGGACACCTCGACGAGCACGTCGAGATCCGAGAGAAGCGTCTCTTCGAGGCCTGGTCGCTGTACTTTCACTGCGACGCGCGTCCCGTCGCTCGCCAAGCGCGCGTCGTAGACCTGCGCGATCGAAGCGGCGGCTACCGGCGCGTCCGGGAAGGTCGCGAAGATCTCGGAGATGGGCCGCCCGAGCTGCTCTTCCACGATACGACGTGCATCGCCGGTCGGGAACGGGGGAACGTTCGACTGCAGCTTCGCGAGCTCGTCGACGATCTCGGGGCCGAACAGATCGATGCGCGTCGAGAGCATCTGGCCGAACTTCACGAACGTGGGCCCGAGGCGCTCGAGCGAGCGCCGGAGCCGCACGGCGATCTCGGCGTTCGGCAAGGGCGCCGGCGCATCGACGTCCGCGGTGGGCCGCGACTCCGTCAGGAAGCCGAGCCCTTCGTCGATGAACACCTTCGAGATCTCGGCGACGCGGGCAAGCCTCATGCGCGCATCGTCTCGCACCGAGCCAGGGGCGTCGAGCGAGCCACGAATCGAAGAAAAAAACCGAACGACGAGAGATCCGGCGGGGGGGCTCGCGTGTAGAGCGGACATGAGCCACACCGATCCTTCGTGGATGACGCGCCTGACCACCTTCTTCCTCGCGCCCACCCCGTCGTCCGATCGACGGGAGGCCGTGGCGCTGCGGATCGCCATCGGCGGCGTGTTCGTGGCATCGGGCCTCGTGAAGTTGCTCTTCGACAACCAGGGCGTCGGGCGCTTCACGCGGCTCGGCCTGCCGGTGCCCGCGACCCTGGCGACCTGCGTGAGCTCCGTGGAGATCGTCGCCGGTCTCCTCGTGCTGCTCGGGCTCTTCACGCGCGCCGCGACGCTCGCGCTCGTGATCGACATGCTCGTCGCGATCGCCGTCACGAAGGTCGGGTTGCTGTACGGGGCAGGCCCCGAGCCCGTCGCGGCCGCGCCGCAGACCGGCTTCTGGGCGTTCGCCTATCAAGCACGCCTCGACGTCGCGATGCTGCTCTCGAACAGCTACCTCATGCTCGCGGGAGCGGGCACGTGGTCGCTCGATGCGTGGCGCGCGCGCCGAACGGCGTCTTCCGAGAGCCGCGTGCCCATCGCCACGTGAGCTGCGCACCGTGAGCGAAGCGCGCACCGACGAAGAGCTGATCGCTTCGCTCGCGGACGATCCGGCGAGCGTGCTGCGCGAGCTCCATCGTCGGCACGCAGCGCTCGTGTTCACCGTCGCGGCGCGCATCGTCGGCAGAGAGAGCGCGGAGGACGTCGTGCAGGACGTCTTTCTCACGCTCTGGGACAAGCACGGCACCTTCGATCCCGAGAAGGGCGCCTTCCGTGCGTGGCTCACGCAGATCGCGCGACGACGCGCGCTCAACGAGGCGCGACGCGCACGCGTTCGACGCGCCGAGGGCGACGAGGCGCTCGCCGAGATCGCCGACGGCGCGATCCTCCCCGATCGCGCGACGTGGGAGGCGCACCGACGCGAGGTCCTGCGGGCTGCGCTCGAGACCCTGCCGGAAGCGCAGCGTCGCGCGGTGTCGCTCGCGTACTTCGACGAGCTCACGAGCGAACAGATCGCGAGCGTGCTCCGCGCGCCGGTCGGCACCGCCAAGACGCGCATCCGGTTGGCGCTGCGCAAGCTCGCGCCGCTGCTGGCTGCGGTCGCGGCGATCGTGCTCGGCTTCCTCGCATGGCGCTCGCCCCACGAAGAGCTGGCGCGTGACGAGCGGGCGCTGCGCATGGTCACCGCGAGCGATGTCGTCCCGATCCGCCTCGGCCCGACGGGCAGCATGCCGAGCGGAGCGCACGGCAACTACCGCGCGCGAGCGGGCGTGCCGATCGCCGTGCTCACGACGAGCCAACTGCCGACGCTCGCCTCGGGCGAGTACGTGGCGTGGGCACGGCATGGCGAGACGTGGACGCGCCTCGGCGTGATCGACGTCGAAGTGGATGGTCGCTCGCTGCTGGTCGCCGAGCGTGCGGCGCTCGACCATGCGCCGGACGAGGTCCGCGTCACGCGCGAAGCGAGCGTGGGCGACGTGCCACAGGGCGAGGTAGTCCTTCACTCGCCCTGAGGGGGACCCATCCTCTCGTGGACGGCGAGCCATCCGTGATGCGATCCTCGAGGCGACGATGAGCAAGGACGAGCCCGCCACGATCAAGGGCGCCGTGGGCTGGGAAGACGAGCGCATCGCGCCGAGCGGCGTGCTCGTGCGCGTCGTGTCGGGCCCGGATGCAGGAGTCGAGCGCGACTGGGAGGTCGGCACGCTGGTGATCGGCTCGCACGCGAATGCGGATCTGCAGCTGCGCGATCCGCTCGTCTCGAGGCGCCACGTCGAGCTCGCCGTGATCGGCGCAGGCGTGCGCGTCCGAGATCTGAGCTCGAGCAACGGGACGTTCATCGGCGAGGCGCGCGTCGAGACGATCTCCGTGCCGCTCGGGACCGAGATCCGAGTCGGCGACACGCGCATCGCGCTGCTCTCGCGCGATTTCGCGCCGCGCGCGCGCGAGGCCATCTCGACGTTCGGTCGGCTCGTCGGCGTGAGCGCGTCGATGGGGCAGGTCTTCGCGCTGCTCGAGGCCGCGGCCGCCAGCAGCGAGGCAGTCCTCGTCGCGGGCGCGCCCGGCACGGGAAAGTCCACCGCCGCGCTCGAGATCCACGCGCACTCGGCGCGCTCCGGATGGCCGGCCGTCGTCTTGCCGCTCGTCGACGCCACGCCGCAAGCGGTCACCCGCGCCTTCGCGAGCGCCGGCGAGAGCACGCTCGTGCTCGAGGGTCTCGAGGAAGCGTCACTTCGTACACGCCGCGCGATCGTGGAAGCGGCGGCCGGCAGCACCGCGCGTCTCGTGATGACGATGCGCGGCGATCCGCGTACCGCCGTGGAGCAGGGCCATCTCGATCGCGAGCTCTGGTTCTTGGTGCGCCACCACGTGACGATGCCGTTGCTGCGTGAGCGCACCGAGGATCTCGTGGCGCTCGTGATGTCGATCGCGGAGGACCTGGGCTGCCTCAACCTCGAGCTCGAAGCGCTCGAGCTCGCCGCGATCCGCGCGACCGTGTTCGAGGACAACCTGCAGGGATTGCGCCGCTCGATCCAGCGCGGCCTCGCGCGCGCGCGCGGAGAGAAAGACGAGACGACGATGCCGGACGCGACGACCGCGCATCTCTCCTCGGCGGGGCACGTCTCGCGCATGTCGTACAAGCAAGCCAAGGAGCACGTCCTGGACGCGTTCGAGCGTGACTACATCGCGGGCTTGCTCGGCGCGGCCGACGGCAACGTCTCGCGCGCCGCCGCGCGGGCGGGCATCGATCGAAACCACTTCGCGCGCTTGGCCAAGAAGCACCAGCTCCGCTGAAGATCGGATCCGCGGGGCACTCCGGTCGAGATCAGAGATCGAACGACATCGTCGGGCTGCTCCCGAAGCTGCCCGAGGCGGTGACGATCGTCGCCGGCGCCGCCGTGAAGTGACCCTGCGCGACCTGTGCGACCGGAAGCGTGATCTGCGTGACGCCGCGCTCGAGCTCGCGGAAGTGCAGATGCACGCCATCGGCGTCGACCGAGATCTCCGGAGCGCGTGGCTCGGGTCGTGGGTCGGCCGGAGCCCAAGAGAACGCGCGCGCGACGCTCGAGCGCATCGTCACGGGCTGCCCGCTCGCGAGGGCGAGCTCGAGACCTGCGGGCAACGGAGCCACGAGCGTCACGTCGCTCTCTCGCTCGCGCGTCGTGATCGAGAGCTCGAAGGTCGTTCCGCTCGCGGCCGCACCGACTCGCCGGCTCAGGCCGATGTCTCCCGGCGGGAGGTCTTCGGATCGCACCATGACGGATCCGTCGACACGCACGAACGCGAGTCGATCGGCATCGGCTGCGAGCCGCAGGGTGACGGGCGCGTCGCCTTCGGGGATCGAGACCCAGCCGTCCGCGCCCACGTGGGCGCTCGCGTGCTCGCCGACGAAGAGCTCGCCATGGGCGGCGCCGCCTTGCACCGCGAGGCTCGACACGAGCGCGATCACGTCCGCGTCGGCTCGGCCCCACACGAGCTCGCTCTGATCGGTCGGCGCCATCGTGATGGCCTGCGCGATCTCGGCCGCCGCCTCGATCGCATGCGGACGCTCCGTCACCACGCGCGCCTCGGCCGCGCGCGCCAGACGTGCACGCGATCCGCGACGCGCGAAGCACGCGTACCACACCGGCCCACGGCACGACGTGCCCGCCGCGAGCGAGGCTCGTTCGCGCACGATCTCGCGGACGACGATCCGATCGAAGCGAGCGACGAGCCCGGCGTTGCCGATGGCGTGCGCTGCACGCAGGGCGATCGATGCGTCGTCGATGTCGGTCGGCCGAGCGCGAGCCAGCAGCGCTTCGGAGACGCCGGCGTCGGTCGGCGCGAGCGCGAGCGCGATCCGCGACATCACCATCGGTGCGAGCTCGGGGTCGGTCGCGCGCGCTCGCAACGCGGCACGCGCGTCGTCCACGCCGGGCCAGACATCGTCGTCGTTGCCCGTTGCGATCACGAGCGATGCAGTGAGCCCCGGATCGCCGCTCGCGTCGCCGGTCATGAGCGTGACCAGCTCGGCGATCCCACCGGCAACGCTGCGCGCGAGCTCGCGTGCGTGCGTGCGATCGATGCGCGCCGCAGCACGCCGCAGCGCGACGAGCGCTTCCAGTCGATCGAGACGGAGCGGAAGCCAGCCCCAGCGAGGCGTGGAGAGCTCGCTCAGCGCGCTCTCGATCGCGTGCTCGGCGTCGGCGTCGATGCGGACGTGCAGCGTGGTCGCCTCTGCGCGGCGGGGCAGCGAGATCGTGACGTCCGTCGCCGAAGGGCCGACGAGCGCGCGATACGCGACGGCGCGATCGGTCACGGGCGCGAGCACGTCGACGGCGAGGACGACGCGGTCCGTCAGAGCGCCCACGCTCGCCTCCGCCCTCACGAGCCGAGCGCCCTCGCTGAGGGCCGTCACACCGAAGGGCACGCGCGCGTGGCCGTGCTCGTCGAGCGTCACGGTCGAAGGCAGCGCTCCGTCGATCGCGATTCCGCCGGGAAGCGTCACGCGGAGCTCGGCTTCTCGTCCTGCGGCGCTCGGAGCCGACACCTCGATCGCGCCTCGCGCTCGATCGGACACCACGAGATGGCTCGGTAGCTCGACGCGCAACGAGACCGCGCCCGTGGCGTGCACGATGGCGTGCGCGCGATCACCTCCGCCATCCGCGCGTATCGCGAGCGCCTCGATCCGAAATCGGCCCGGATGCGCTGGCATCGGGATGTCGAGCTCGGCCACGCCGTCGGGGCCGAGCACGATTCGGCCCTCGAAGAAGAGGTCTCCTTCGAGCAGCTCGCGCTCGTCGATCCCCATCGAAGCTGCGCCGCTGCGGATGAGAGGCGCGCTCGTGCTGCGCCCGCCGAGGCCTCCGGCGCCCGAGCCCATCCCCGATGCGCCCGGGCAGAAATACGTGAGCACGCCTTCTTCGACGCCCACCTCGAGCGACACGCGCTCGGCGACGCGCATCGCGACGAGATCCCACGGCAGCTCGGCCGACGAGAGGACGACGGTCCCGATCGCATCCTCGCTCTCGCGGCAGAACGATCCCGCACGCAGTCCGGCCGCGCGCGCGAGCGACGCGACGACGCGCGACATCGAGCCGCTCACGTCGAACGTGACGAGCGAGCCACCGAAGCCCCATGCATGGCGGAACGAGGCCCTGGGCATGGGCATGCCGTTCCACGTGAGGTGCGAGGCGAGCTGGCGACCCTCCTCCGCACCGAAGGCGACCGGCGCGCTGCCGTCGGCTCCACTCGCGGGCCTGCCGGGGAGACGAAAGATCTCGTTCGGCGCCGGATAACGTTCGTCGCCGAGATCCCAGTGCCCGGCATTCGCCATCCACACGCTCACGACGGCATCGGCCGGCGCTCCGAGCGCATCGCGGGCGCGCAGCGTGACGTGCAGAGGCTGCGACGCGACCGCGCCCAGCGATGCGGGCTCGACCTCGAGCGTGATGGGCTCGCTCGTGCGCACCTCGATGGTCCGGCTCGCGCTGCGCACTCCGCCTCGATGGATCTGCGACACGACGACGGTGGCGAGACCCCGCGCGCGCTCCGGCACGGAGAACGACACACGCGCGCGCTCGTCAACGAGGTGCACGAGCTCGCTCGCCCACACCGAGCCTTGCTCGAGCGTGATCCACACCGCTCCTCCGCCGCGTCCGAAGGCCTGCACCTCGAGGCTCTGCCCCGGCGCGATCGTATCGGTGGCGAGCTGGAGCGAGACGTCGTCGCGATCGGAGAGCGGCGGCGGTGCGGACCGATTGCGTACGACGAGGCCGGATGCAGCGAGCCCAGCATGCGCACGCGCCCACCACGGGCCTGGCCCCGTGAGCTCGAGCTCGGTCTCGGCGATCCCGGCCTCCGACGAAGTGACGATCGCCGACGCGAGCGGTCGGCTGGAGGTCGCTCGATTGCCGTCGCTCGCCAGGATCTCGAGCGTGACCGGCAGCCCCGCGCGCGGAGCGCCCTCGAGATCTCGCGCTCTCGCGCGCAACACCACACGGTCGTGGGGGCTCGCGGTGGCGCGATCCACGTCGAGCTCGATCACGTCCCGGCGCGCACCGGTCCACGTCTCTGCGGACGCGAACACGAGCTGTCCCGAGGCCTCCAGCACCGCGCGCATCGACAATCGATCCAGCACTGCATCCGTCGTCGGCGCCGTCCACGAGAACACCGCGGGCAGCCCCGGTCCCACGGCGAGCCGCTGCACGCGATCGCCGAGCGTGAGCGTGACCATCCCCCGCGTCGGCCACTCGCCTGCCTCGTCGGACACCTGAACGGTGAACGGCTCACCGCTCGCCACCGCGGCGCGATCCGGCCGCACGACGAGCGTGTGATCGGGCAGTCGACGCGAGTCGATCTGTATGTCGCGAGACGAGCCGTGGCCGCGAACCGACACTCCGAGCGTGGAAGCTGCGGCGATCTCGGTGACGAAGTCGCCGTTCGCGTCGGTACGCACGGCCTCTTCGGTGGCGACGCCCTCCAGCGTGACGGGCTCGTTCGCGAGCGGGCCCTCGTGACCCGTCGCGTCGCAGCCACGCACGTGCCCGCGCAGATGAACGCGCTCCCCGAGGCGGAAGACGGGCCGGCCGATGCCGAGATACACCCGGACGTCACAGGCGCTCATCGGCGCGTGCGACGCGTCGGCCCACGTGATGTCGTCGCCGCGGCTCGCCACGAACCGAACGCTGGCCTCCGTGCTCGCCGGGAACACGACGCGTCCGATCGCATCGGTGATGCCCGTCGCGAGCGTCTGCGCGCCGACGCGCGCGCGCACGACGATGCCCGGCAGAGGCGTGCCCTCCGGGTCGAGCACGCGCACCTCGTCGTGATCGTCACCGCGACGGACGATCAACGTCAGCGTGCCCACCGACACGAGAGTGGCGCTCGCCCACGCAGCATCGGTCGCGCGCGCGACGTAGAGGCCCGCCGGCAGCGCGCCGAGCTCCACGTTTCGCTCGGTCCAGTCGCCGGCCCAGACGCCCGACGTCTCCACGCCCGACTCGTCGGTCTCGTACGAGTCGTAGGCCTGCTGCTCGTGCGTCACGCGCGTTCGCGCGGCACGAGCGGTGAGATCCACGGTGCGCGATCCCACGAAGCTCAGGAAGGATCCGACGCGCGGCAAGGGCCCCGTCGCGCGCACGAGCCGCTCCATCTCGATGCCGAGCGCGCCCGTCGAGAGCGCGATCGACTCGGCCCGGACGAGCGTCGACAGCAGCGCCTCGGGATCGAGCACGCGGTGGATCTCCACCGTGACGTGCGCCTGTCCGCGATGCTCCACGTCCACGCTCGCGATCTCGTCTGGTGCGAACCGCCTGCCCGCCTGCGTGAGCATGAACGGACGATCGGGGACGGGGAGCGGCAGCGTGTAGCTCGCGCGCGCCTCCCGATCCTGCGCGCGTATCGGAACGACTCCGACCGAGAGACAGCACACCACCAGCGCGAGCGCTCGCCAAGCTCGCGTCATGGCGTGCTCGCGGCTTCGGCTCGCGCGGCGCGAATCGTCTCTTCGTCGATCTCGATCTCCCCGAGCGTCGCGAGCTGTCCGGTGCGGCGCAGCAGCCGGTCGAAACGGAAGCGGCGCTCGTGCGCCGTGCCGGGAAACAGGATCGCTTCCACGTGCACGGGGACCTGCGGCGCGTCCGGCAACGCCCACGCATCGAGCGCCGCCGCCATGCGATCGCGCTCGGCGAGCAGCGCAGCGCGGGTGGAGGCGGTCGCCAAGGCGAGCGCGGTCTCGGCGTCGTCGAGCGCTCGGAGCAGCTCCTCGTAGGTGTACCGCTCCGAGCCAGCGCCAGAACGATCGGCCCAGAGATGCACCTTGATGCGATAGGTCCCGGGATGGATCTCGGGCGCGACGAAGGCCTGCGAGCCGAATCCGATCGCGTCGCTCGACATGTCGAGCAGGCGTCCGCCCAGAGCCGTGACGCGATGATCCCACTTGCAGGTCTCGCCCTCGGGCTCGCGCAGCCAGAGATCGATGATCTCGCCGCGCGCGTGCCACGTCGCGACGATCAGCAGCTCGGTGCGCTCCCCGCGAACGGTCCAGGTCACCGAGTCGCTCGCGCTCTCGTGGCCGCGTGAGACGCTCACGCCCACGCGGCAGACCCCTGGCGACACGATGACCGACTGACGAATCGTGCCGCCGTCGATCGGAACTTCGTAGCTCGCACCGGCGACCGTCAGCGTCGCGATCGTGAGCCGCGGATCGGAGACGGTGGCGACGAGGTCGACGACGTGATCGGCGTCTTCCACGCCTCCGATCGGAGTCTCGATGCGCACCGCGAGCGGGCCATCCCACTCGCGTCGCGCGTCCTGGGCGCTCGGCACGTCCAGCGCGACGTCTTGCGCTTCGACGGGCGCGGCCGTGCCCGTCAGAGCGCAGAGCAAGAGCGCCCGGGCCAGGCCCCACGTACCGAGCCGCTGGTCGTTGCTGCGCATCGCTTCGTTCGGGAGCCGACACCGTGCGCGCGCGGGAGTTCCGAAGACGCGTGCGATACAGTGCGTCGAATGCAGGACGAGGAACTGCTGCGGCGCTTGCTGCGTGCGAAGGATCGGATGGATGCCGCATCGCAAGAGGAGTGGCCCGTCTCGCGCCTCGCGCGCGTGAGCGCGGTGTCGGAGGCGCACTTCGCGCGCTCGTTCAAGGAGGCCTTCGGGCTGCCGCCGCATCGGTATCTGCTCACGCGACGGATCGAGCGCGCCAAGGCCCTCTTGCGCGACACGACCCTGCCCGTCTCGGAGATCGCCTTCCAGACCGGATGGAAGAGCCTCGGCACGTTCGGCCGCACGTTCCGCGACGTCACGGGGCAGAGCCCCGGCGATCTCCGGGCGAGGGAGAAGGCCACGCCGCACGATCTCGACAGCGTGCCCGGCTGCTACGTCCATGCGGCCCACCGGCCGGACCTCACGATCGCAGTTTCGGAGAAGCGACGAAAAGAGAACGGCGGTACGGACTCCTCGAGCAACACGGAGGTCCCATGAGCCAGCACATCGGAGTGATCGGTCTCTACGTTCGCGACCAAGACGAGGCCCTCGCGTTCTACACGCAGAAGCTCGGCTTCACGGTGCACACCGACGCGCGCAACGGCAGCTATCGCTGGCTGACGGTGAAGCACGGCGACCAGCCCGGCTTCGAGCTCGGGCTCTTCGTGCCCGGCCCGCCGACGATCGACGAGGCGACGGCGCAGACGTTGCGCGCGGCCGTGGCGAAGGGCGCGATGCCGCCGCTCGTGATGATCGTCGACGACGTCCATGCCGCGTACGCGAAGATGAAGGCGCTCGGCGTCGAGTTCACGCAGGAGCCGGTCGCGCGCTTCGGCAGCGTCGATGCGAGCTTTCGCGATCCGTCCGGCAACGGGTGGAAGCTGAACCAGGAGCGACGAGGAGCGACATGAGCGACGCATCGGAGAAGATCACTCGACGGATCGAAGAGCTCGGCGACTGGCGAGGCGCGACGCTCGCGCGTCTGCGAGAGCTGATCCACGAGGCCGATCCCGACGTCGTCGAGGAGTGGAAGTGGATGGGAACGCCCGTCTGGTCGCACGAGGGCGGCATCACGACGGGGGAGTCCTACAAGCAGGTCGTGAAGCTGACGTTCTTCCGCGGCGCGGCGCTGCCCGACCCGCAGAAGCTTTTCAACTCGAGCCTGGAGGGAAACACGCGTCGCGCGATCGATTTCCGCGAAGGCGAGAAGATCGAGGAGGCCGCCTTCAAGAAGCTGATCCACGCGGCCGTCGAAGCGAACGTGGCCGTGCGCGCGGCGAAGAAGCCGAAGGCGAAGCCCGCGGCGAAGAAGGCGACCGCGAAGACGAGAACGAAGACGAAGACGAAATGACTAGAGCGGCAGCATCGCGATCGGCAGGCGCTGACCGGGCGTGAGCACGACGTTGTAGACGCCCGCGATCTGACCGCCGACCGCGATCGAGACCTGGACCGGCGTCGCGCCCGCGACACCGCAGTCGCCCCAGTAGTGCAGCTCGATGTAGTAGCGACCGCGCGGCGGCTGAGGCGTCGACCAGTAGACGTTCTCGACGGTGTCGCTGCCCGGAACACACGCGCCCCGCGCGTCGTGATCGAGGATGCCGCCGGTCGGCGACTGGCGGTTCTGGTAGCTGATCTCGTAGCCCGACGGATCGGTCACGTAGAGGTCGATGTCGGCGCCCGTCTGCCACGCGGCGGTGATCTGGATCGCGCCGCTCTGCCAGCCGCAGCCCTCGTCGATGCGGCCGTCGCAGTTGTCGTCGAGACCGTTGCAGGACTCGGGCGCCGGCGTGCACTGGGTGCCGAGCGACGTGACGCCCGCCTGGAGCTCGATCTGGAACGATGCCGTCGCAGGCGGCGGCGTCTGCTGCTGCACCACCTGGACCTGCGTGGGAGGCGGCGGCGTCGCCTGACCACCGGTCGTGGTCGTCACCGGCACATCCACGTACTCGACCCGCGCGCGTCGCTCGCAGCCACCGAGCGAGAGGACCAGGGCGCAGCCGACCAGAGCGAGCAACGAGGCAGATCTCATGGTTGATAGAACGTACGTCAGGTCGGCCCGATCTCTTCCGTTCTTCTTTTGCGCCTCACGCCCGGGACGGAATCTCGTCCAGATGCGCGAGCGCGGCGGTGTTCCAGCGCGCCTCCATCTCCGCCTGCGGCAGCTCGATCTTCTTGCGGAGCGCGGCGTTCTTGCGCAGGCCCTCGATCCGCTCCTGTATCTCCGGACGCACCGAGAGGATGCCGTGCAGCGCCCGCGGGTAGCCGACCCCGCTCGCCATTCGCTCGCATCCGTGCGCGAGCGCGTCGACGACCTCGCCGAGATTCTCTTCGTCGAGGCGCGCCACTTCGGCGCCCCACGCATCGAAGAACGGCCCGATCGGGATGCGCAGCTCGGGACGCGTACGCAGCGCGCGCGGCTTGCGCAGCGCGAAGTGGCGATGGTTCTCGCCTGCCATCGACGAGCCTTCGATCGGCGCCTTGTAGAGCTCCCCCGCCGTCCAGAGGCGTCCCTGGTGACGCAGTCGTCGCTCGGAGTCGAACGCCGAGGTGGTGAGCTTGGCGAAGCGCAGCCGCAGCGGGTCGGCGACGGGCACGTCCCACATCTCGATCACGCGATCGAGATCGCCGAAGTTGTGCGCGAGGCTCACCGACGCACGCAGCGCGCCGAGCCCGTCCTTCGCCCGCCACAGCGACGCGAAGACGTCCGAGTGACGCTCGACCTCGCTCGCGATCGCGGCGAGCACGCGCTCGCGCAGCTCTTTCGCCTCTTGCGCGCGATAGAGACCGAGCGCGGCATACGCGGCGCTCGCGATCGT
>CAYSCF010000042.1:0-32524 GCA_964429305.1 uncultured Sandaracinaceae bacterium
GCGGCCGCGGTCGCGATCGAAGTGAGCTTGGAGCGCACGATCGCCCCAGTCGTGGCATAGGCGACACGGTTTTCGCGAGCGAGATGGTTTGCCGCTACCATGAAGAAGTGCGCTCGGTCGCTGCGTGGCTCGCCGCTCTGACGCTGCTCTTCTCGAGCGGCTCGCACGCACAAGTCGCGACGCATCCGCGCGTGCTGCGCGTGCTCTTCATCGGCAACAGCTACACGCACTTCCATCAGCTGCGTCAGGTCGTGCGTCACGTCATCGAGTCGGCCGAGCCCGGCGTCATCGTGCACACGCAAGAGGTCACGCACTCGGGCTGGGATCTCTGGCGTCATTGGCGATCGGGGCTCGCGCGCCGTCGTCTCGGCAGCGCGCACTTCACGCACGTCGTTCTGCAGGGGCACAGCCTCGCGCCGCTGCGCGAGCGGGATCGCGCGCGCATGGCCGATGCGGCGCGTCGCTTCTCCGCGCTCATCACGCACGCGGGCGCGCAGGCCGTCTTGTACGAGACGTGGGCGCGCCGCAGCGGCAACCGCGTGTATCGCCAGGGCCAGGCGGCGAGCCCGGACGACATGCAGACGCGGATCGATCACGCGTACGAGACGATCGCGTCGGACACCGGCGCGCAGATCGCGCCCGTCGGCGACACGTTCCGGCGTCTCGCATCGATCCTGCCGGAGTCCGATCTCTACTCGCACGACGGCTCGCACCCGAGCGAGCTCGGCACGTTCATCGCGGCAGCCACGCTGGCGACGCGCATCGCGGGGATCGATCCGAGCCGCATCTCGTACCGGCCGCACGAGGTCTCGCCGGCTCAGTTCGAGACCGTTCGTCAGAACCTGTCGCGCTGAGACGAGAACGGCGCCCGTTCCTTTCGGAAGGGGCGCCGACTCGTTCGGTCACGCGAAGAAGCTCAGGGCGTGCAGATCGAGATGTGGTCGACGCACGCGCCCGCCGCGAGGCCGTCGAGCGTCGTGTTCACGCAGGCGCTGAAGCTGGTCCAGACGGTGCCGCACGCGCCGCCCGTGGCGAGCGCCGCGTTCACGCATGTCGCGTCGCCGCCAGGGCAGTGGCTGTCGAGGCAGCACTGCGCATCGCCGAGCTGGCTCGTGCACGAGCCCATGTCGGTGACACACGAGATCAGGCCGTCGATCGCCGATCCCGACTGGGTGGAAAACGACAGACGTGGATCAAGGATCGCAGGGATCGATGTCGAGGAAGCGCCCGACGTCGCTGTCTGCCTCGAACGGCGCCTGACCGTCGATCCAGAGGCGCTGCTCGGCGTCGCGACGGGCGAGGATGCGGGCCTCGCCGCGGCCCTCCGCGCGGCAATCGCTCTGCGAGCACGTGATCCTCTCGCCTGCGAGCAGCTCGTCGATCGCGGCGTGCGCGGCGGCCAGCGCATCGGCGCCGCAGTGGCGCTCGAGGCCCGTCTCCGCATCGCGCGCGAAGCCGCGCGGATCGATCCGGAGCGTGCCCGATCGCACCATCGTGAAGAGCTCGCACACGCGATCGCGTCGCTCGATCACCGTCGCGACGCGTCCCTCGTCGGCGGGCGGCGGCGCGGCCGGATAGTGGATCACGCCGAAGAGCTCGGCGCCGGCCGGCTGCTGGCGAAGCAGATACGCGTCGTTCCCGTAGACGCAGCGCGCGCCCGCATCGTCGCAGCGCAGCTCGTCGCAGACCCGATCGCGGTCGACGGCCGCGAGCGCGTCCGTGCAGTACGACTGGCGCGTGTCGGCGGCGCTCACCGAGAGCACGCCGTTCGCGATCGTGATCCCGCGCGGCAGTGGCGGCTCGTCGGGCACACCGTCTCCGTCGTCGTCGCTGATCGCGCCTCTCGCGCCCGACTGGAGCAGCTCGCAGAGCGCACGTCGCGTGCGGGACGTCGCGCTCGCGCCCGCCGCAGCGCCGCACGTGTGCGCGGCGAGGAACGTCGAGGCCGGCGCGAAGAGCGTGCTCGGATCGTCGTCCTGGTGCTCCGTGGACGGCCACACCGCGCCGAAGATCACGAGCGCCCCGTTCGCGTCGCGACGCGCGAGGATCTGCGTGACACCGCACTCGTCCCGGCTCGCCCAGCACGTGCCTTCGCACGACACGTTCTCTCTCGGCCGCCCGCTCGCGAGATCGACCGCGCTCTCGCAGCGCAGATCGGTCGATTCGATCGCGCGCGTGGCGAGCGCCCCGCACGAGAGATGCAGAGTGTCGGGCCGCCCAGTCGTGAGCCCGCGCGGATCGATCGGCGGCGCGCTCGATCGCACGGCATCGAGCAGTGCGCAGATCTCGTCTCGGTGATCGAGCGCTTGCGCGCGCGCGCCGCTCTCGACCGCGGGAACCGCGGCCTCTCCGTAGGACACGAGCGCGTGGAGGTACGGTCCGAGCGTGCCGGGACGAAGCACGAACACGAGATGCGACTCCGTGTCGATGCATCGCGTGTAGGCGGCGTCGCAGCTGAGCTGCGGGCAGTGCTCGTGCTCGTCGTCGTCGAAGTCGTCGATGTCATCGGTGAGCGGGCCGCTCATGCACGAAGCCCCGGCGTCGTCGATCCAGATCCAGCTCCGTGGCACGAGCCCGCCCGCGCTCATGTCCTGCTCGCGCGCCGCCGTGCCGAGCGCCTCGCAGATCGACGACGTGTCGTGCACGACGAGCCCTTCCGGCACGAGTCGCGCGGGCGCGATCCTCGGCGCGGGCGCGGCGATCGGAGTGGGCGGCGACGCGGGCACTCGGGTGGGCACGACGGTCGACGAAGGCGGCGGAGCTGCAGGCGCGGCCTGCCCGCATGCGAGGAGCAGAGTGGCCGTGATCAGGAGGCGTCCCATGCGCCCATGGTACCTACGAAGAAGGCGCCGACCGTTTCCGGTCGACGCCTTTCCTCTCGTCACAGCCGCGATCAGCTCAGTGGAACTGAGCTTCCTCCGTCGAGCCCTTGAGCGCCGTCGTCGAGCTCTGACCGCTCGAGACGAGCTCGCTGATGACGTCGAAGTAGCCCGTGCCGACCTCGTGCTGGTGTTTGGTCGCCGTGTAGCCGACCTTCTCCGCCGCGAACTCGTTCTGCTGCAGCTCCGAGTACGCCGACATGCCGCGCTCGTTGTACTCGCTCGAGAGCATGAAGCTGGCGTAGTTCAGCATGTGGAAGCCGGCGAGCGTGACGAACTGGAACTTGTAGCCCATCGCGCCGAGCTCCTTCTGGAACTTGGCGATCGTCGCCTCGTCGAGGTTCTTCTTCCAGTTGAACGACGGCGAGCAGTTGTAGGCGAGCATCTTGTCGGGGTTGTTCTTGAGCACGCCCTCGGCGAACTTCTTCGCGACCGCGAGGTCCGGCGTGCTCGTCTCCATCCAGAGCAGGTCGGCGTACTTCGCGTACGCGTTGCCGCGCGCGATGCAGCTCTCGATGCCGTCGTTCACGTAGTAGTAGCCCTCGGGCGAGCGCTTGCCCGTGCAGAAGGGCTTGTCGCGATCGTCGATGTCGCTCGTGAGCAGCTTCGCGCTGTCGGCGTCGGTGCGCGCGATGAGCACGGTGGGAACGCCGCACACGTCGGCCGCGAGGCGCGCCGCGATGAGCGTGCGCTCGAACTGCGCCGTCGGGACGAGCACCTTGCCGCCGAGGTGGCCGCACTTCTTCTCGGACGCGAGCTGGTCCTCGAAGTGAACGCCGGCGGCGCCCGCTTCGATCATGCTCTTCATGAGCTCGTACGCGTTGAGCGGGCCACCGAAGCCGGCCTCGGCGTCGGCGACGATCGGCACGAAGTAGTCGCGGCGCTGCACGCTGTCGACCGAGTCGATCTGATCGGCGCGACGAAGCGCGTTGTTGATGCGCGTGACGAGCTTCGGCACCGAGTCGGCCGGGTAGAGCGACTGATCGGGATACGTCTGCGCGCCCGTGTTCGCGTCGGCGGCGACCTGCCAGCCCGAGCAATAGATCGCCTCGAGGCCTGCGCGGACCATCTGCACGGCCTGGCCGCCCGTGAGCGCGCCGAGCGAGCGGACCAGCGGCTTCTCCTTCATCGACTTCCACAGACGACGCGACGCGTAGTCGGCGATCGTGTGCTCGATGCGCAGGTGCCCGCGCAGCTTGCGAACGTGGTCCTCGGTGTACGGGCGAGTGACGCCCTTCCAGCGCTCGTGGCTGAACGAGTCGGTGTCCTTCAGGTACGGGGGCATCGTGCTCATGGGGGCGTTTCCTTCGTGAGAAATGGGCGAACGAGACAAAGAGGGAGCCATTCGATCGCGAGACGCGATCGACGGAGACACTCGGAGGGTTCGCGCCGTCAGTCGTGCGCGGTGAGAGCTTCGTAAGCCGGGAGCGTCAGGAACTCGGTGAACGGATCGGAGGTCGCGACCTGGAAGAAGATCTTCTTGGCGGTCTCGAAGCGGCCGCCGCTGAACGACGCGAGCTCTTGCTCGATCACCCTGGCGACGTAGTCACGCGTGACCTTCACACCAGTGTCGAGCGTCACCCCGAAGTGGCACCACTGCCAGATCTGCGTGCGCGAGATCTCGGCGGTCGCGGCGTCCTCCATCAGATCGTAGAGAGGAACCGCGCCCGCGCCGCGCAGCCACGCTTCGAGGTACTGCACGCCGACGCGCACGTTGTGCTTCATCGTGGCTTCCGTTTCGTGACCCGTCGGCGCTTCGAGAAGCTCGGCGGCCGTCACGACGAGATCCATCTGCTTTCCCGAGTCGATCTGGTTCGGACCAGGCATCGCCTCGTCGAAGACCCTCTTCGCGACCGCGACCAGGCCCGGATGCGCGACCCACGTGCCGTCGTGGCCGTCGCTCGCCTCGCGCAGCTTGTCCTGACGGACCTTCTCGAACGCGGCGGCGTTGCGTGCTTCGTCGTTCTTGATCGGGATCTGCGCCGCCATCCCGCCCATCGCGGAGACGCCGCGGCGATGACACGTCTTGATGACGAGCCGCGTGTACGCGCGCAGGAACGGCTGCGTCATCGTGATCTCGCCGCGATCCGGAAGGATCCGCGTCGGATCCGCGGCGCACGTCTTGATGTACGAAAAGATGTAGTCCCAGCGACCGCAGTTCAGGCCAGCCGAGTGATCGCGCAGCTCGTAGAGGATCTCGTCCATCTCGAACGCGCCCGGCAACGTCTCGATCAAGCACGTGGCCTTGATCGTCCCGCGCGGCAGCCCCAGCGCGTCCTGGGCGGCGATGAACACGTCGTTCCACACGCGCGCTTCGAGGTGGCTCTCCATCTTCGGCAGATAGAAGTACGGGCCGTGGCCGAGCGCGAGCAGCGCTTTCGCGTTGTGGAAGAAGAAGAGACCGAAGTCGACGAGCATGCCGGGCACCGGCGCGCCGTCGATCGCGACGTGCTTCTCGATCAGGTGAAAGCCGCGCGGGCGCACGAACAGGACCGCAGGCTTCTCCGAGAGCGCGTACTTCTTTCCTTCCGGCGAGGTGAATGCGATCGTTCGGCTCACCGCGTCGCGCAGATGGATCTGACCATCGATCACGTTCGCCCAGCTCGGCGCGTTGGCGTCCTCGAAGTCCGCCATGAACACGCTCGCGCCGCTCGACAGCGCGTTGATGATCATCTTGCGATCGACCGGGCCTGTGATCTCGACGCGGCGATCGAGGATGGCAGGCGGCAGCGGCGCGCACTTCCAGTCGCCGTCGCGAACGCTCTTCGTCTCGGGCAAGAACGCGGGCAGCTCGCCCTCGGCGAAGCGCGCATGACGCTCGACGCGCGCAGCCAGACGCTCCTGGATGCGCGGCCGGAACGCGCGGGTCAGGCGGGCGAGGAACGCGAGCGCGTCGGGCGACAGGATCGCCGAGCGAGCATCGTCGAGCTCGCCCAGGATCTCCACGCCTTCGCCACGCTGCGTCATGACCGAGAAGATTCTTGACTCGACCTGTTTAGTCAAGAAGTCAAGAGGTCGATTGTTGTCAACGAAGCTGTGAAGTGTCGGACAAAATAGGCCGTAAACGTCGCGACAAGAATCCGATGGTGGAGCGTCTGTGGCTCGATATCGCCACTGTCAACACGCTTGTAAAGAACGCTTACTCGTCCAGAAGGAGGTCGACGGCCGACTCGGCGGCACCGCTGGCGACCCACGGGCGCGTCTCCGGAAAGAGCTCGGTCATACGCCGCTTCTGTCGCTCGTCGGTTCCCCAAAGCACCACGTGCGTCCCGGGCGGCAGCGAGCTCGCGACGCTCGCGAACGTCGGCAGGTCGATCGAGGGCACCGCCGTGTCGAACACGACCGCGACGCGCTGGCCTGCGAGCTTGGGGAGCGCGGCGCGCAGCTCTTCGATCGTCACGATCGGCTCGATGCGGCTGCGTCCGCGCAGGCGATCGGCCACCTCGCTCGCGAGGCGCGGATCGAGCGAGATGACGAGCACGTCGGTCGCGACCGCGCGCGGTCCGGACTTCGGCGCTTGCACCTCGAGCGTCGTGCGCGTCTCGAGCGAGGGATGCGACACGCGCGCGATCTGGCGCTTTCGCTGCGTACCGCTCTCGTGCGCCGTCGCACGCGGCGGAAAGAGGATCGGCGCTTCGAGCGTCGGCGCGAACCCAGCACGCTTCATCGATGGGAGCGTGTCCACGAAGCGCTCGCCGGACGGCTCGTCCTCGTCGTCACCGGTGCCGGTCGCGCGCTTGCGGATCGTCGGCGCGATCATCGCGAGCACGTGGATCATGTGCTCCATCACGCTCTCGGCCGCGCTCGCACCGAGCGTGCGCTCGATGCCGATCATCAGCGGGCCTTCGACGAAGCTGCGGAACGACACCGCGTCCTCGGGCACGACCTCGAGCCCGCCCGCCAGCAGCGCGGTGCGCAGCAGCGAGCGGACTTGCTCGCGCGCAGCCACGCTCTCGAGCGCTTCGATGAGCGATCGATGAAGCGGTCCGACCGAAGCCGATGGCACCGGAGTCGTCACGACGATTTCACTTCGAAAAATAGCGGAAGAACGGTTGTGATCCCAACCAAACCCGCATTTTTCTGAGTGATGCCGCCATCGGCTACAGCGAGAGCGCGTGAATTCCCGCGATGCCGGCGCGGTGTGGGTGATTACTGCCCGCCGCGCACACCCGGTGGAAGGCGTCCGGGTGGCGGCTGCGTGATCGGTCGCGGCTGCACCGGCGGTCCGCTCGACGGACGCGGCGCCTCCGGACGACCGAAGCGGTCCTTGAGCATCTGCGGAACGTCGATGCCGGTCGCGGCCTTGATCTGCTCCGTGGTCGAGACGAGCTGGCCGGCGAGGTTTCCGCCATTCGCGCCGCCGCCACCGATCACCGTGAGGCGATCGATCTTCACGCTGCCCATCGACTCGGTGATGCGACTGAGCATCGGCACGAGCTTCTGCATCAAGAGCACGTCGCGCGCGCTGGTGCCGCTGCCGCGATAGGTCGCCGCGAGGTTCTTCAGCACGTTCGCCGTCGCGCGACCCTGCTCGACGATCTTCGCCGCGTCGGCCTTCGCGTTCTGTTCGGCCTGCTGACGTGCGGCCTCGGCTGGCTGGATCACGTCGGCCTGCAGCTGCAGCTTCACCTGCTCGATGCGCGCCTCCTGCATCTGCACCTCGGCCTGCGTCTGCGCGATGAGTGCCTGAACTTCGGCTTGCTGCTCGGCGATCACGGCGCCGCGGCGCGCGGTCGCTTCCGAGATGCGGCGCGCGTTCTCGGCGTTGGCGACCTGGATCTGCGTGTCGAGCTTCTGGACCTCGGCGTTCATCGTGTTGCGCCACTTCTGCTCGGCGGCATCGGCCTTGGCGTTCGCCTCGGCGATCACCGCGTCGCGACGGATGGCGGCGCTCGCGACACGCCCGGTCGCATCGAGGTAGCCCGACTCGTCGGTGACGTTCTGGATCTTCAGCGTGTCGAGCACGAGCCCGAGGTGCGAGAGATCGTGCTCGGCCTCTTCGGTCAGGCGCGATGCGAACGCTTCCTTGTCCTGGTTGACCTGCTCGGGCGTCAGGCCCGCGAGCACACCGCGCAGGTTGCCCTCGAGCGTCTCGCGACCGATGTCCATGATCTCCGCGCGGCTCTTGCCGAGGAAGCGCTCGAGCGCCTGATCGATGAGCGGCTCTTCGCCCGGCACCTTGATGTTCGCGACGCCGTGCACGGTGAGCGGGATGCCGTTGCGGCAGTACGCGCCCTTGACGTGCAGCTCGATGATCATGTTCGTCAGATCCATGCGATCGACGGTCTCGAGCAGCGGCACGCGGGTCGCGCGACCGCCCTTCACGAAGCGGTAGCCCACGATCTTGCCGTCCGAGCGCTGGCGCGAGCGACCCGAGAAGATGAGCACTTCGCTCGGCTCGCAGACGTAGAGGATGTTCTTCACGACGCCGAGCGTCGCGAACGCGGCGATGCCGAGGATGATCAGCAGCGCGAAGCACGCGAGGAGAAAGCTTCCCATGGTCAGCTCCTTCCTTTGTCGGATGCGCCCAGCAGGATCGCGGGCACGTCCACGCCGGTCGAGTCCTTGAGCGCGCTCATCACGCTCGCGACCATGTTCGGATACGCGGCGGCGTAGCTCGCGAGCGCGCGGCCATCGCCCTGATCGATCACGTGGACCTCGCCGACCTCGATGCCTTCGACGTTCGACACGACGGCGCCGATGATCTGCTCGAGGTGCTGGATGACGTAGATCTCGCGAGCGTCGGGGCCCATCGCGGTCCACGCCTCGCTGAGCGAGCGGAGCACCTCGACCTGCGCGGCGCCGTTCTCGATCGTCGGCGCGGCCTGGCCCTTCGCGAGGATCGTCTGCGCCTGTTGCCGGATCTGCGAGGGGATGACGACCTCGACCATCAAGCGCCGCTGCTCGAGCGTCGCGCGATATCCCTGCAGCTCTTTCTCGGCCATCGCGCGCGCCGTCTTGCCGGCGGCTTCGGCCTCACGCTCGACGGCCTGGGCGTTGCCCTCCAGCTGCGCCTTCACCTGACGGAACTCGTTCTGCTTCGTCTGCATCGCGGTCTGCGCCGTCGCGCGACTGACCTCGGCGCGGCGGCTCGCCTCGGCCTGCGCCTGCTGCGTCTCCTGGCCCGCCTGGTTCTCGGCGTTCTCCGCGTCGCGCAGCGCGCGTGCGATGACCGGGCGACCGATGGAGTCGAGGTAGCCGACACCGTCGCTCACGTGCTGGATCTTGAGCGTGTCGAGCTGCAGGCCGAGCTTCTGCAGATCGTCCTCGGCCGCGTGGATGAGCTTGTCGGCGAACTTCAGGCGGTCCTGGTTGACCTCTTCGGGCGTCAGCTGCGCGACGACCTCACGCACCGCGCCTTCCAGCGTCTGCTTGGCGACGATCTCGATCTCGTTGCGCGAGCGGTTCAAGAAACGCTCGACCGCGTTGCGCAGCCAGCGCTCGTCGCCGTGGATCTTCACGTTGGCGACCGCGTGGATCTCGAGCGCGATGTTGCCTTTCGAGTACGCGTTCTGCACGAGGATGTCCGTCGGCTGCGTCGTCATGTCGAGACGATTGACCGTCTGGATGAACGGAAGACGGATGCCGCGATGGCCCGACTTCACGATCGTGTAGCCGAGCGCCGCGTTGTCCTCCGTCGTGCTGCTCTTGCCGCTGAACACGAGCGCCTCGTTGGGGCGCGCGATGTAGAGGAAGTTCCGCATGAACACGACGAACAGGAACGCGAGCCCGCCCGCGGCCATGAGCGCGATGATCAGGAACCAGATGAACATCGGATCGAACGGGCTCAGATCCGCCGGCGGCTGCGCCGGGTAGCCGTATCCACCTTGCATCGTCTTCTCCCTCTCTTCTGCCGAAGTGGTCCGCGCAGCGGACCCGACGCAATTGCGTCGGCTCGCCCGTGGCGAGCACTCTGGCAGATACTACGCGGCCGGCGGGTTGGAAGGCCGCACGTGGGCGACCTTCGCGTGCAGGCCCGACATCTCGACGACGATGATCTCGTCGTTCACCGAGTAATCACGCTCGTCCTCGGGCATGGCGAGCAAGTCGATGCTCGAGCCCTTCACTTCGACGCGTACCTTCCCGACGCCGCCCACGCCGAAGCCGACGAGCACGCGGCCAGTGCGGCCGACGTAGTCGCCGCTCGAGACGGCGCTGTTGTTCTGTTCGCGCGTCAGCTTGCCCAGCACGAACATCGCGCCACCGCCCGCGACCGCGCCGGTGCAGGTCGCGATGATCGCGGTCACGGTCTGCGACGATACGAGCCCGAGACCGTCGAACACGAGCCCGGTGAGCCCGAAGAACGCGACGAAGAACGTCCAGAAGCGAAGCGAGACGAGCCAGTAGAGATACGACTCGGCGCCGCCCGCCGGACCTTCGTGGCCTGCGGGAGCGAGCGCCTGCACGTTCACGTCGTGGGACGCGTCGTGGCCGCCCAGAACGATCGACGCTCCGAGCAGTCCTCCACCGATCACGAGTGAGAACAAGTAGAGGTAGATCACGTCCGCCTCCTAGCGCGTGGTGCCCGCATGCCCCCTTGCGAACGTTCCCCGCCACGAGACACCGGGCGGGGTGAAGTCATTCCAAGGCGCGTGTCTTACGCGCGATCGAGGCTGGATGCTCCTCGAACGCCGTTCAGCGACGCCGAGGCGCGTGGCCGCGTGTGCGTAGCTGCACGCGCTCGCCGAGGAACGCGCCGAAGAGCGAGATCATGATGCCCATGAGCGCGAGCACGCCGGTCTGCAGGTAGTCGACGTCGAGGCCGGCCGGCGCTTGCCACATCGTGTAGGCGACGGTCGGGACGGCGGCGAGGCATGCGCCGACCGCGGGCTCGATGAACGTCTTGCCGGGCGAGATGAAGCCCACGACGATGCCGCCGAAGAACCACACGACGCACGAGATCGCCAGCGCGGCGACCGCGCCCGACGAGCCGCCGAACGGATCGAAGCTCGAGATGACCATCGGCATCAGGACGAGCACGACGGCCTGCAGCACGAGGTAGACGCCGAACGCGGCGAACACCCAGACGGGGGAGAACCCCTCCTGCTGATTTTCGCGCGCCGCCTCTTCCTCTGCGGTGTAGTCGGATTGAACGGCATCGATCTTCGCGCCGCACGACACGCAGCGCTCGGCGGTGGCCGCATTCTTGAAGCCACAGACGTGGCAGACGATCTCATCTTTCGCGGAAGCCATTTCCCCTCCGGGCGGCCCCATTCTCGTCTCCTTTCGGCTCGCTGGGCAAGGAATGAGAGACGGCACCGAAACCGTGACAGGAACGATTCGCACCAAATGCGTCGAACCGGCGGTCGGAGGGGCTTTTTTCCTGGCAGAACGGCCCCGCGCGTAGTAGCCCCCGGCTCCCCGCGAGGTCCCACGATCTGCGGGCGGAGGGTGGCGTGCCGGGCGCGAGCAAGACCGACGAAAAAGACGACGAGCTCGAGACCAAGGACGCGGACGCCGCGCTCGAGGACGAGGACGGGCTCGACGACGAGGACGAAGAAGGCGAAGGCGAAGACGTCCCCGCCACCGCTGCTGGCAAGGCCAGCGCGCAGCGTCTCGTCGATCTCATGGTCGAGAAGAAGGCGCTCGCGCTCCACGCGGCCAAGCCCGGCAAGGACCTCATCGAGGCCGTGGCGCGCGCGATCGAGTGGCCGGGCCCAGTCGCGCAGCGAGCGAGCAAGCTCAGCAACGCGATCGTCGACTCCGAGGACGTCGACGAGCTCTTCATCGACGACGAGACGCTCGCCGAGCTGCTCAAGCGCTGGTGATCGACGACCGGAGTGCCCGGCAAGGCCGGGCCGACGCAATGGTGCCTACGGCGTGACGACGATGCCGCCGGCGCCGTCGTCGGTGCACGTGTCGCTCGCGGACAACATCAGGCAGTCGCACGTGCCCGGGACGCAGAGGGACGAGAACGCGACGCAGCTGCCCGACCGGCAGTACTGCGTGTTCCGCGCGCACGACGCGGCGGCGCAGGGAAAGAAGCCCCCGCAGGGCGTCTGGTAGCGCGACATGCATGCGCTCTGACTGGCCTCGAGGCGATCGCACGCTCCCATGCAGCTGCAGCCGATCTGCTCGACGCAGCGCGATCCATCCCACGTCCATCCGAGCGAGGTCGAGCAGCCCGGAACGAGCGTGATCGCCGGTGCATCGCACGCGGCGCAGATCGGCGTCGGCGCGATGGTCTGCATCGCACGCTGCGCTTCGCACGGCGTGCGATACGCGACGCCGTCGCATCCACACGTGGGCGTCGATCGGACGGTCGAGCAGTCCGCGGGGACGACCATGCACGTGCCCGTGGCGTCGGCGCAGCTGTTGCGTTGGCAGAAGAACTCGTTCGGACAGAAGCGCGCGCTGTTGCAGGTCGGCGACCAGCACGTGCCGTGCAGGCTCATGCACGAGCCGTAGGTCGGTTGCGGCAGCGTGCACGCGCCCGCGCACGTGCAGCCCGACACTTGGATGCAGTCGGAACCGTTCCACACGTAGCTCGAGCACAGCGGCGATCCGCTGAGCACGACGGCATCGGCCGCGCAGTTGCTGCCGGCGTCCGGGCACGACGTCGACGAGCAGCTCCCTTCGGGGGCGCATGCGCCGCAGACGACGTTGCAGCAGACCTCGCCCGCGGCGCAGTCGACGGGACCGCACCGGACCAGGGCATCGACACTGCCGGCGTCGATGTTCGAGCCGAGCGTGACGATCGCGGTGCACCCGCAGACCGCTCCGAGCAGCAGGATCAGTGCGAGCTGCCGCACGTGGTGCGCAGGAGTGGAGCGCTGGAGCTCTGCGGATGGGCCGCGAGATAGCTCGCGACCGCCTCGGGACCTTCCGCGCAGAGCTCGCGGACGGCGACGCGACGGCGATCGTCGCGCGCACCCGCCAGCTGTCCGTTCGGAAAACGCGCTGCGTGCTCGTCGACGCTCGCGAGGCGGCGCTCCGGGGTCGCGGCGTGGAGCGCATCGCGCAGCAGCGCGTTCTCGGCGTCGAGCGTCGAGACGTCGTCGTCGGTCGTCGCGTGCGCCGCCTGGCTGCGAGCGCCAGAGAGCCGATGCGTCGGCGTCGTGGGCGCCGTCGTCACTTCGGGCGGTGCCTCTTCGGGAGCGACGACTTCGGGCGCGACGATCGGCGCGACCTCGATCGGCGTCTCGATCTCGTTCGGGATCACGAAGACCGGCTCGCCGCGCACGATCGGTGCGGCCTCTCGATCCATCGACCGGTCGACGACCGATGCGTGCGCCGACGCCTCCAGCTGGCTCGACGCCTGCGGAGCCGACGCATAGTGGTTCACCGCCACGATCGCGCCCGATCCGACGCCGAGCGCGACGACTGCGATCGCCACCTTCGTCAAGACGCTGGCGGTGGCGACGCTCGCGACGCTCGTCGCCGTCGCGCCCGCCGTGGCCGTCGATGCCGTCGCGCTCGCGATCGCCTTGGCGCTTCCCGCCGCCGATGCCGTCACGCCGGCCGTGCCGGCCGATGCCGCGAGCGCCACCGCCAGCGCGCGTCGCACCCGCTCGCGATCTTCGGGCTTCGGCCCGTCTGCGTCGCGCGCGGCCTGGAGCAACGAGCGTGCGCTCGGCGAGAGGCCGCCGCGATCCGTCTGTCGGCCGCTCATGGGCGCTCCTTCACGCGTGCGCGATCGAGGCCGCTTCGTTCTCGCGCTCGATGACGCGCGAGGGCTCGCTCGAACGCCTCTCTCGCGCTCCGCAGTCGCGAGTACACGGTGTTCACCGGGATGGCGAGCATCTCCGCGATCTCCGGCGCCGCGAGCTCCTCGAGCTCGGCCAGCACGAACACGGCGCGCTTCTCGTCGTCGAGCTCGTCGAGCAGCGCGTGCAAGAGCGCGGCGGCCTGCCGCTGCTCGAGCGACTCCACGGGGCTCTCGCCACGACCTTGGAGCACGTCTTCGTGCGGCAGCTCCGAGAGGCCGCCCTTGCGCCGCAACGTCCGTCGATGATCGCTGACCACGCGGAGCAAGATCCCGAACACCCACGTCTTGATCGACGAGCGTCCCTCGAACGTGGGGAGGCGGCGGTGGACCACCAGGAATGCGTCCTGGACGACGTCGTCGACCGCGGAGGCCGGGACACCGAGTCGTCGCGCGCTGCGCCAAGCGAAGTCGAAGGTCTGCTCGTACACGTGATCGAACGTCGGTGGAGGGGAGATGCGAGAAGAGGACGAAGAAGGCGTGGGCACGCCTTCGCCGGAGGATACTCGGGCGTCGGGGGGTTCGTTGGGATCGATCGAAAGGGCGAGAGAGGACGTGCCCACGAGCCCTGTGTGGCCGGGCTCTCGGGGATCCGTCAGCGCGAACGCACGCTCGTTCATCGTGCGCCGCCCGTCATGGGCTGAAGTGGACCAAGAGCGCGAAACGACCGCCGAACCAGTCGGCATCCCAGACGTGACCGAGACCCGTGACGACGAACTCTGGACGGTAGAACCGACCCCAGACTTCGGCCCCGAGCGAGACGTCGATCCCGTGCCACGGGAACAAGGGTAGCCACAGGCCGACCACGCCCGCCACCGTTCCTACCGCGGTCTGCGCGCTGTTGCTGATGCCGTACGTGTGCGCCAGCAGGGTTCCGCCCTCGATGCCGCCGCAGATCGCGATCGCGAAGTCGGCTCCGAACGGGCGGCCACAGAGGAGCGCGGTGGCGGTCACCGCGGAGGCCGCGACCCCCGCGCGGGCATGATCCTGGCTCTCCTCGAGCGCATAGCCGCCACGCAAGCGCACCTCGAAGTGATCGACGCGCACGAGCGCATCGACGACGAACGACGCGGTGAACGAAGGCACGAGGCCGCCTTCGACCATCACTCCTGCGCCGATCGCGAAGTCCGAGAGTGTCGGCGCCGGAAACGGATTGGCGAGCCGCTGCGACCACTCGAACGCGTCGTAGTCGTGCTCACCCGGCCGTCGTCGTCGCCGCCGTATCCGCACGACCGGAGGTCGTGGTGTCGTCGTGGGCTGCGCCGCTTGCGGATCTTGCGTCGGGCTCGGCTCGGATGCGGACGCGGCCGCGAGCGTCGCGGCATCTGCGTCGATGCGCAGGGCGACGATGAGCGCTGCGGCGCGCACGAGCGCCGAGCACGATCGATCGTGCAGCGTCCGCACGCCCTCCGCATCGCGCACCTCGAGCGCGAAACGCGGGCCGTCGACCGTGACGACCACGTGCGGATCGAGCCCAGCGGGCAGCGCGATCCCGTCGAGCGGCCGGCCGACGAGGCTCGCGAGCTCGTCCCGCAAGAGCTCTGCCGCGGGACACGCGCTCGGCGCCTCCAGCGTCAGCGCGCTCGCCATCGTGACGGGCGGCGTCTCCGTCGGCGCTGCGTCCGCATGCGTCGCATCGTCTTGCGCGCTCGCTCGCATCGGCGCGGCGAGGGCGACGGCCCACACCAGCCACGGAGCGAGCGCTCGAGCACGTGCGCCTCTGCCCATCTCCAACACACCTATATCAGCCGCGGCGCGACGCGTCCTTCCCGCGAAGCGGTACCGCGGGACGCTCGGCGCCTGACCGAGCTTCGAGTCAGGCTCGGAGCGCGCTCGCGACGTCGATCATGCGTGCGCGCAGCCACGCGTGCGCGGGATCGCTCTTGGCGCGCTCGTGGAAGAGCATCGACACGGTGAAGCCGGCGACACGCACCGGCGGCGGCACCAGCACGAGCGGACGTCCGCGCGCCATGACCGCCGCGACCCGCGTCGGGAGCGTCACGACGCAGTCCGTCTCGGCGACCAAGAGCGGCGCGGCCAGGAACGTAGCGGTGCGAATCGCGACACGTCGCTTGAGGCCGAGCTCGGCGAGCGCGTCGTCGACGGCGCCACCTCCGATGCCGCGCGGCGAGATCAGCACGTGCGAGAGCGCGGCGAATCGCTCGACCGTCATCCGGCCCTTCAGCGCGGGATGGCCGCGCCGCAGCATGCACACGAAGCTCTCCTCGAAGAGCTTGCGCGACACGAGCCGAGCGGAGGGCGCGCGGAACACGCCGATCGCCATGTCGAGGGCGCCGGACTCGAGCTCGGGCTCGGAGTCGGTCGTGATCGGCCGCGACGAGAGATTGACCATCGGCGCCTCCTTCGTCAGGCGCCGCACCAGCGGTGGCAGCAGCAGGATCTCCATGAAATCCGCGCCGCCGAGCGTGAACGTGCGCTCGAGCCGCGTCGGATCCAGCGGCCCCGGCGAGCGTCCGAGCCGCTCGACGCGATCCAGCAAGCTCCGCACCTCGGGGCCGAGCGCGATCGCGCGATCGGTCGGCACGACGCCATGGGGCCCGCGCACGAAGAGCGGATCACCGAGCACGCGGCGGAGCCTGCCGAGCGCATGGCTCGCGGCCGATTGCGTGATGTTCAGGCGCCGCGCCGCGCGCGTGACGTGGCGCTCGCCGAGCAGCGCGTCGAACGCGCGCAGCAGCGCCAGATCGAGCGCTCCATGACCATCGATGTCGCTCATGACGACTATGTCTATCATCGATTGGACTCATGTCGCACGCGACCTAGAGTCCTCCTCACGAGCGGGGGGACCCGCCGTTCAAGGAGATCTCGCCATGTACGCAATCCTCGGTGCCTCGGGAAACACGGGCTCGGTCGTCGCACGCACGCTGCTCGCCGCAGGGAAGAAGGTCCGCGTCGTCGTTCGCGACGCGAGCAAGGTGAAGGCGCTCGCGGACGCAGGAGCCGAGGTCGCGATCGGGACGATCGAGGACGCGGCATCGCTGACGAAGGCGTTCGCGGGCGTCGCGGGCGCGTACGTGCTCATGCCGCCCGACCTGAAGACCGAAGACCTGATGAAGGAGAACCACGCGCGCACGGACGCCGTCGCGAAGGCGCTCGCGGCGAACAAGGTGCCGCACGTGGTGCTGCTCTCGTCCATCGGCGCGCAGAACGAGACGGGCGCGGGCCCGATCTCGACGATCTTCTACGCGGAGAAGACGCTCGGTGCGATCCCCGGCACGGTGCTCACGTCGGTGCGCGCGGCGTTCTTCATGGAGAACATCGCCAACCTACTGCACCCGATGAAGACGCAGGGCGTGCTGCCGGAGTTCGCGACGAAGCTCGACGTGGCGATGCCGATGGTCGCGACGCAGGACATCGGCGAGACCGCGGCGCGCGCTCTCATGGAGCCGCCGAAGAAGAACGAAGTGATCTTCCTGACGGGCCCGAAGGAGGTCTCGTACCTCGACGCGGCCAAGGCGTTCTCCACGGCGCTCGGCCGTGAGGTGAAGGCCGTCGCGGCGCCGTTCGACGGCGTGGTCCCGACGCTCACTGGCATGGGCATGAGCACGCACATGGCGGGCCTCTACCGCGAGATGATGGAGGGCTTCGACAGCGGCCGCATCACGCACGACGGCGTCGGTCGCCACGTCCGCGGCAAGGTCACGCTCGAAGAGTTCGCGCGCAAAGCGGCGAGCTGAGCTACTCGGCGGCCTCTTCCTGAGGCTCGAAGTCCAGCTCGACGCGCGCGGCCTCGCCTCGCAAGACGATGCGATCTCCTCGCCGGAGATCGCCGCCGAGGACGCGCGTGGCGAGCGCCGACTCGACCAGACGCGAGACCACGCGTCGCATCGGGCGCGCGCCGAGCGTCGGATCGAAGCCGCCCGCGTCCGCGAGCGATCCGAGCGCGCTGGGCTCGACGGTGAGCAGCACGCCGTGCTCGCTCTCGAGCTGCGCGGCGACGCGAAGCAACATCCGACGCGCGATCTCGAGCGCATCGGTGCGGCCGAGCGGCGCGAACACCAGCGGCTCGTCGAGACGGTTCCAGAGCTCAGGTGGCATCGCGCGTCGTGCCGCAGCGAGCACCTTGTCCTCGATCGATCGCGCGCGCTCCGCCTCGCTCGGCGTGGCGCCGAAGCCGATCGCCGTCGGCCCACGCACCGCGTCGGCGCCGAGGTTCGACGTCATCACGATCACGGTGTTCGTGAAGTCGACGGTGCGCCCGCGCCCGTCCGTCAGGCGCCCTTCGTCGAGCAGCGGCAAGAGCGAGAGCAGCACCTCGGGGTGCGCCTTCTCGATCTCGTCCAGCAGCACGAGCGAGTACGGGCGACGCCGCACCGCTTCGGTGAGCTGACCGCCCGCGTCGTGGCCGACGTAGCCGGGCGGCGCGCCGATCAAGCGCGCGATGGCGTGCGACTCGCTGAGCTCGCTCATGTCGAAGCGCACGATGTTCGCTTCGCCGAACATGGCCTCGGCGATCGCCTTGGCCGTCTCCGTCTTGCCGACGCCGGTCGTGCCGAGAAAGAGGAAGGTCGCGAGCGGTCGCTTGCCGCGAAAGCCCGCGGCGCCCTTGCGCAGGGCATCGGCGATGCGATCGAGCGGGCCGCGCTGACCGACGACGCGCTCTTCGAGCAGCGTCTCGAGCGCGAGCAAGCGATCGGCGTCGCGGAGCAGCAAGCGTTCCACCGGCACGTGCGCCTGCTCGGCGATCACCTGCGCGACGGCGGGCACGTCGACGATCGTCCCGTGCGTGCGACGCATCCGCGCGCCCGCGAGATCGAGCACCGCGAGCGCCTTGTCGGGCAGGTGCTTCTCCGGAAGGAAGCGCACCGAGAGCTCGACCGCCGCCGCGATCGCGTCCGTGCGGTACGCGACGGCGTGGTGCTGTTCGTAGCGATGCATCACGCCGCGCAGGATCGCGATCGCGTCCTTCGGCGTGGGCTCGGCGACGTGCAGCACCGAGAGCCGCCGCGCGATCGCAGGGTCGCGATCGAGGAAGCGCTTGGCCTCGGCCTCGCTCGTCGCGCCGATGCACGGCACCTCGCCCCGCGCGAGCAGCGCCTTGAGCTCGCTCGCGACCTCGCCGTCGCTCTCGGGGCCGCCGAGGATCGCGTGGACGTCGTCGAAGAAGAGCAGCACGTCACCCGCGCTCTCGGCCTCGCTCGCGAGCTTGCGGAGCTTCTCGGAGAGCGCGCCGCGCACGCCGGTGCCCGACACGAGCGAGCCAGCCGAGACCTCGACGATCACGTGACGCGCCAGGCCGACCGTCTGTGGCGCGCGTGAGGCCACGGCGAGCGCGAGCGCGTGCACGACCGACGTCTTGCCGACGCCGCTCGGTCCGACGAGGAGCGGATGGTTCGCGCGACGGCGCGAGATGACGTCGAGCAGGCGATCGAGCTCGGCCTCGCGCCCGATCACCGGATCGATCCCACCTGCCGCCGCCAGCGCGGTGAGGTTGGTGCCGATCGAGGCCAGCAGCGGGTACTTGCGCGCGTCGATCGCGAACGGTGCGAGCACCGTCTCCGCGATCTTCGGCTCTGTCTTCGGCTCGAGCGCCTCGCGCGCCTCCATCGCCGGCAGGGACGGCGGTCGCGGCGCGGTGATGCGTCGATTCATTCGCGGGCGCGGCGGCAGATCGCTGATCGGTCGCGAGACGCTCACGCCGAGGCGGGCCGGCGCGGGGGGCGGCATCGTCCCGACGCGCTTGCTCTCGAGCCCGAGCGCCGAGCGCACGTCCGCATCGATCTTGCCGCTGCCGACGCCCATGCGCTCGAAGCAGCGATACGCCGTGCTCTGCGGCTCGCGCGCGATCGCGGCGAGCAGATGCAGCGCCGACACCTGTGTGCCCGCTTCCAGCGCGAGCTTGCCCGCGCGCTCCGCCGCACGCTCGAAGAGCACCGGCGGCTCGTCGACCTCGACCTTGAGCGCCGACACGAGCGCATTCTCCGACACGCCCGCGCGCATCAGCATCTCGGACGCCTCGTCCCCTTGGCCGAGCATCGTGAGCACGCAGTGAGCGGTCGTGAAGCGTTGGCTCCGTCGCTGCGCCGTGAAGCGCGCCTGTGCGATCAATCCCTTCAGCGCGGCGGAGCTCATGAGCACAACCTCCGCTCCCGCGATACCTTCTCAGTCCCACGATGATCAACTTTTCGGGTCGTCTCGCGGTGATGGGGATGGCTTTCCTCGCTGCATGCGGCGCGAGCCAGCACGCGAGCGGCGATCGTCCGGTCGTCACGGCCGAGAATCGGCTCTGGGTCCTCGCCCCGCATCCGGACGACGAGCTCCTGATCGCGGGCGAGGCCATGCAGGCCGCGCTGGCCCATCACAGGCCGATCTCCGTGATCGTCATGACGAACGGCGATCTCGGCTGCGGTCGCAATGGTCATGCGCGTCAGCTCGAGACGCTCGCCGCGCTCGCCTCGATCGGCGTGCCGGAGCGCAGCGTGCACTTCCTCGGCTATCCGGACGGATATCTCGATTCGCTCGGGCCCGTGCCGCTGCCGCCCGTCGCGCGCACGCAGCAAGACGGGAGCTGCGGCGTCGGCGACAGCACCTACGCCTCGCACGGCGCGGGCAACGTCGACGTGCACACGCTCCGCACCGGCGCGCCCGGCCCGTACGTCGACTCGGGACCGGTCGACGATCTCGCGTGGTTGCTCGAGCGCGAGCCGCCGTCGGAGATCATCACCACGCACGGGATCGACACGCACCCCGATCACGCGATGACGTATGCGTACCTGCGTCGCGCGCTCGCGCATGCGTCGATCACGCCGCGCGTGCTGCGCGCGATCGTTCATCAGGGGCCATGCTGGCCGAACGGCACCGGAAGCTCGCCGTGCCCGGACGCGACGCTCACGCAGGGGACGCCGACGCCGCTGCTCGCGCCGCCGCTCGATGCGTACGTGCCGACGTTCCGGATCACGAGCGTGGATGGAGGCGCGGCGAAGCGGGGCGCGATCTCGCACTACACGACGCAGCTCGACGTCGATCCGAGTCACGCGGAGCAGAGCTGGCTGTCGTCTTTCGCCCGCACGGACGAGGTCTTCTGGCCCGAGCAGGTGGCTCCTGCGCAAGTCACCACCACGTCACGAGATGCGCCTTTTGCGCACGCCACCATCGACATCGACGACGCACCGGGCTTGCAGCTACAGCTCGAGGATCAGGGCGTTTCGCTACGACACCAGGGCATCGTGCTCCGATCGATGCCGATCCCACATGGCGAGTACGCCGCATGGACTCACCGCTGGAAGGTATCGGTCGATCACGAGGGATCCATCGCCGAAATCAGCGTACGACGCGATGACGCATTCTGGATGTCGGCCGTGATCGCCACTTCTGCGGCGATCGCTGACCAAGTGCGCAGCGACGGTCCCGCCACGCAGACCCGCCCATGAGAACTCCATCTGCCCTCGCATTGAATGGCTCGCCGCCTCTCCCGTCGGAAGCAGACCATTTGGCGCGTAACGCGTTTCGCGCTAGAGGGTCGGCCCGCTCGAGGGATGGAGCGGTGCTTGCTTGGGGGCCCCGCCGAGGACGCTGAATGCAGCCCGCTCGTGAACGACTCCGCACTTCTTCTTCCGTCTCTTCTCTCGACGAACGTCGACGAGACGTGACACCGCTGCGCGCGGTGGGATCGACGGCGCTCGCACCGCGGACCGACGTGCGCCCCGATGCGACCCCGCTGACGGGCCACGGCTCGCACAAGCGCCTCATCGATCGTCGCAACCTGCGGACGATCCCGAAGGTCGCCGAGGATGCTTCGCTCTCTCGCGCGGCGATCGCGGCGCGTGTCGTGTTCGCGCTCGCCGTCGTCGGCGTGTTCGGCGCCTCGTTCGTCACGAGTGTGGCCACGACGCTGCTCTCGTCGTCTTCCGCCGTCGTTTTGACGGTCACGACCTTCGGTGTGGCGCTCACGTCTTTCTTCGTCGCCACATGTGTCGCGGCCAGCCGCTACAAAGCGGTGCCCTCGCACGACGATGCGCGTCTGCCGATGCTGACGATCATCGTGCCCGCGTACAACGAAGGCGCGAACGTGCGCGTCGCGCTGGAGTCGGCGATCGCGAGCGACTACCCCGCGGACCGTCTCGAGATCCTCGCGATCGACGACGGCAGCAAGGACGACACCTGGGAGCACATCCAGGCAGTCGTCGAAGCGCACCCGGGCCGGATCATCGCGATCAAGCAGCCGCAGAACGGCGGTAAGCGCGAGGCGCTCCGCACGGGCTTCGCGCGTGCCGAAGGTCAGCTCATCGTCACGGTCGACAGCGACAGCAAGATCGAGCCGACGGCCCTTCGCGCGATCGTCGCGCCGATGATCGACGACGAAGAGATCGCCGCGGTCGCCGGTCGTGTTCTCGTCCTGAACCGCGACGAGAACTGGCTCACGCGCATCCTCTCGGCGCGCTTCTTCCTCACGTTCGATCTCGCGCGCGCCGCGCAGTCACGTGCGGGCGCCGTGCTCTGCACGCCGGGCGCGCTCTCGGCGTACCGCAAGAGCGCGGTCGATCAGGTCGTCGATCGCTGGTCCGAGCAGACGTTCCTCGGCCAGCCGTGCACGATCGCCGAAGATCGCGCGCTCACGACGTGGCTGCTCCGCAGCGGCTATCGCTCGGTCTATCAGCGCAGCGCCGTCGTTCGCACGATCATGCCGACGACGTTCCCGAAGGTCGCGCGCATGATGATCCGCTGGGAGCGCGGCAACATCCGCGAGGACTTCGTGATGCTGCCGCTCCTGTTCACGAAGTGGCGCGATCGCGATCGGCTCTGGCCGGCGCTCGAGATCGGATTCGAGCTTCTGCAGTACCCCGTGGCATGGCTGAGCTTCGGCCTGCTGGCGGCGCGCGTGATCGATCATCCCATGGCGCTGCTCGGCATCGCGGGCTGTGTCGCGCTCGGGGCGACCGTGCAGTCGCTGTGGATCCTGCGCAGCAGCCGCCTCGCCGACTTCGTCTACGGCGTGCAGTATGCGATGTTCGCGTTCGTGGGCCTGCAGTGGATCTTCCCGTACTCGCTGCTGACGGTTCGCGACGGTCGCTGGCTGACGCGTTAGTGCTAAGCACGCCGTCGTGACGACGAACGACGAGCGGGTCGCGAAGGGTTCTACCGACCGCTTCGGCTACGAGTGGGCCAACTACGCCGAGGTGCTGCCGGAGCACGAGGCGCAGCTCGGTCGATGGATGGGCGCGACGGGCCTCTCGAGCTTCGCCGGCAAGCGCGTGCTCGACGTCGGCTGTGGGATGGGCCGCAACCCGTACTTCATGCTGAAGAACGGCGCGAGCCACGTGACCGGCGTCGACGTCGACGAGGGATCGCTCGGCGCCGCGCGCAAGAACCTCGCGGGCAACCCGGGCGCGAGCATCGTGAAGATGAGCGCGTACGATCTCGATCCCGGCACGCTCGGCGGGCTCTTCGATCGCGTGACGTGCATCGGCGTGCTGCATCACCTGGCCGAGCCGGAGCGCGCGCTGGAAGCGATGTGGCGCTGCGTGAAGCCCGGCGGAGACATCGTGCTCTGGTGCTACGGCTACGAAGGCAACGAGCGCATCCTGCCGGTCATCCAGGCGTTCCGTTTCGTCGGATCGCGTCTGCCGATCACGACCACGCACACGCTGGCCAAGGTCACCTCGCAGCTCGCGTGGCCGCTGCTCACGCAGCTGCCCTTCCGCACCGAGTACTACCGGCGGCTGCGCGAGCTCTCACCGAAGAACGTCGAGTCGATCATCTTCGATCAGATGCTGCCGCACATCGCGCACTACTGGCGCCGCGGCGACATGCAGCGCCTCGCCGATCCGCTCGTCAAAGGTGGTCGCGACGGCGAGCTGTTCCTGGACTTCGTCCAGGGCAACAGCTGGCACGCGCGGATCACCAAACGAGTGAAATAGCGCTCAGTGCGCGCTCAGCGCGACCGTCTGGCAGGTGCCATCACCCGCCGGCGCGTCGCTGCAGATCATGAGCTGTGCTGCCGCACGCGGGCGTCCGCTCGGGCGGCCGATCGCGATCGCCGTGTACGTCATGCCTGCCGTTGCCGCGAAGTGCCCGGTGCCGATCGCGCGTCCGCTGCAGACCGTCGACGAGTGCGCACGGAGCTGGATCGAGACCTCGCCCGGCGTGATGTCCGCGTAGCGGATGCCGTTGGCCGATCCGAGCGCGTTGCGCGCGACGTCGGCGAAGAGCGGCGTGCCCGCGCCACGGCCGCTGCCCGGCAGGCACCCGTCGACGTCGTCGACGCCCTGGACCGCGTGGAAGAAGCGCAACGAGGCTCCGTCCTCTTCCGCGTGGAAGTCGTCGTCGCCCGTGTAGAGCGCGAACGGTGCATCGGCCGCGCCCTGCGTGACGAAGAAGACCGTGTACGCGTGATCGGCCTCGAGCACGTCGGACGCGAGGCCGAGCGTCGCGTTGCCGCCGGCCTCGGGCCCGTGGACCGTGATCGAGTGACGGCCTTCGGCGACCGCGACGTATGCACTCGCGGCGCCGTAGCCGAGCGAGGGGACGAACGCGTCGTCCGAGTCGATCGCCGCCGAGATCGTGGCAGCAGCCTCGTCGTTGCAGGCATCGATCACACGCACGCGTGGGGGCGTCGTCGCGGGCGCGGCCGGCTCTTCGTGCGTCTCGGCCGGCGGCGGCGCTTCGGCGTGCGTCTCGGCGGGCGGCGGTGCTTCGGTGTGCGTCTGCGCGGCGCCTCCACCACAGGCGGTGAGTGCGAGCGCGACGAGGAGGGTGCGGAGTGAGCTCATGGCCAGCGTTGTAGAACAGCCTCGTCCCCTTTGTCGAAGCGGCTAGAGTGCTCGGCGATGAGCTCGCTCGTGCTCGCGTCCGTCGCCTGTGCCGTCATCGCCTTCGCGTGCTGGCTGCTCTCCGTGATCACCAAGGAGTACTCGTGGGTCGATCGGCTCTGGTCGATCGTGCCGATCGGGTACGTTGCGTGGTTCGCGTACGCGTCCGGCTTCTCTCCGCGCCTCACGATCATGAGCGCGCTCGCGCTCGCGTGGGGCGCGCGTCTCACGTTCAACTTCGCGCGCAAGGGCGGCTACGCCAAGGGCGGCGAGGACTACCGCTGGGCCGAGCTGCGCACGCGGATGAGCCCGATCGCGTTCCAGGTGTTCAACGTCTTCTTCATCGCCGCGTTCCAGAACGCGCTCCTGCTCGCGATCACGCTGCCTGCTTGGCGTGCGTCCGCCAGCACTGCGCCAGTGAACGCGCTCGATGCGATCGCGACGCTCCTCTTCGCCGCGCTGCTCGCGTGCGAGACGATCGCGGACGAGCAGCAGTGGCGCTTCCAGAACGACAAGAAGGCGCGGCGCGAGCGCGGCGAGCCGATCACCGAGCCCTTCCTGCGCACGGGCCTGTTCCGCTGGTCGCGCCACCCGAACTTCTTCTGCGAGGTCTCGATGTGGTGGACCTTCGGCCTGTTCGCGATTGCCAGCGGCGCGCCGATCGCCGACTGGATCTGGATCGGCGCGATCGTGCTCACGGCGCTCTTCCAGGGCTCTACCAACTTCACCGAAGAGCTCTCGCTGAAGAAGTACCCGTCGTATCGCGACTACCAAGCCGCGACGTCGCGGCTCATTCCTTGGTTTCCTCGCCGCCCCCACCACCCGAGCCGCGGAGCTTCGCCAAGCGCGCCTTGATGCGCGCCTCGAAGCCGACGTCCTTCGGCTCGTAGTAGCGGCGCCCTTCCAGCTCTTTCGGTAGGTACGACTCGCCGCGCGCGTGCCCGCCCTCCGCGTGCGGATAGCGATAGCCGTCGCCGTAGCCCATCTCCTTCATGAGCTTCGTCGGCGCGTTGCGCAGATGCAGCGGCACCTCGAGCGCGCCGTGCTCTTTCACGTCTTCTCGTGCAGCCGTGAACGCGGCGTAGCTGGCGTTGCTCTTCACGGTGCTCGCCAAGTACGTGCAGCACTGCGCGATCGGGAACATGCCCTCGGGCATGCCGAGGCGCCGGAAGCTCGCGTCGGCTGCGACCGCGACCTGGATCGCCTGCGGATCGGCGTTGCCCACGTCCTCGCTCGCGAAGATGATCATGCGGCGCAGCACGAAGAGCGGCTCTTCGCCCGCATCCAGCATGCGCATCAGGTAGTAGATCGCCGCATCGGGATCGCTGCCGCGCATCGACTTGATGAACGCCGAGACGACGTTGTAGTGCTCCTCGCCGCTCTTGTCGTAGCGCAGCGTGGGTGAGGCCAAGGCGCCCGCGACCAGCGCCCGATCGATCACGGCGCCGCGCGAGTGCGCGTCACGCGCCGCCAGCTCGAGCACGTCGAGCGCGCGCCGTGCGTCGCCATGCGCGTGCTCCGCGATGCCGTCGAGCGCGTCGGGCTCCGCCTTCACTTCGAGGCCGCCGAGACCGCGATCGCGATCGGAGAGCGCGCGGTCGAGCAGCGCGCGCACGTCGGCGCTCGGCAGCGGCTCCAGCTTGAACACGCGCGCGCGAGAGAGCAGCGCGGAGTTCACCGCGAACGACGGGTTCTCCGTCGTCGCGCCGACGAGGATCACCGAGCCGCGCTCCACGTACGGCAAGAGCGCGTCCTGCTGCGCCTTGTTCCAGCGATGGATCTCGTCGACGAAGAGGATCGTGCGCGCGCCGCGCAGCTTCTTCTTCTCGGTCGCCGCTTCGAGGACCTTGCGCAGCTCGGGCACGCCGCTGAGCACCGCCGAGAAGATGACGAGCTCGGCGCGGCTCTCGACCGCCAGCGTGCGCGCGAGCAGCGTCTTGCCGCAGCCGGGCGGTCCCCAGAGGATCATCGACGGGATGCGGTCCTCGGCGATCGCTCGCGCCAGGACGCCGCCTGGTGCGAGCAGGTGTTGCTGCCCGACCAGATCGGCCGCGCGTCGGGGTCGCATCCGCTCACTGAGCGGCGCGCCTTCCTTCGAGCGATCTTCGCGGTGATCGAACAGGTCCATCGGCGATCTGCAACATGACACGGAAGGGAGCTTTGGCGTCCTGGCGGATCTCGCAGCGCTGTACGCCCGATTCGTGCGCGGCGCGCCGTACGCAGCGGCCGTGTAAGCGTGCGCACGATCCAAGGGGCACCGCGACACGGCTGTCCGACCATCGCGAGCGCAGAGCGGGCGACACAGTCGGAAACGACAGAACTTTCGACATGAATCCGCGTCTGATTCGTACGTCCATGACAGCGGGGGAATCGAAGACCTGCCCGGTGCGGTGTGGCACCTCGGTTGCAGTCTTCGAGCACGAGGAAGCGATGAAGAACCTCTTCGAGATGATCTACGAGTACCAGCTCCTGCGCGGAAAGCAGGACCGGCTCGACGTGCCTCTCGACGACGAGGAGAGCGCACGCCTCGTCGCGCTATCGCGCCTGCTCACCGGGGAGGTCTCCAACGGTCGTCGCACGATGCCGCGCGCGCCCGTGCCGGCTCGCGTCGTGTTCACGATGCCCGGCGGCTTCGAGTCGGGCGAGATCAAGAACATCTCCGGCAGTGGCCTCGCGATCGCGACGGCGCATCCGCCCGCGCAGGGCACACGGCTGGTCGTGCGTGTCGAGGACGGCGGCGTCGAGTACCTCTTTCCGTGTCGCGTCGTCTGGCGTCGTGTCGCGTCCGACCTCGGCATGGGCGCCGTGTTCGACGGCGTGCCGTCGCGCGCGTCGATGTTCGGCGACGAGGAGACGACGGGCGTGTGGCGTCGCTCGATGCAGATCGGTACGACGGTCTTCGGCTCTTCGCGCCGGCACGTTCAGGTCGCCTGAATCATCGCGTTCTGCGCGATCACCTTCTGCGCGACTTCGACGAGCGCCTCGCGGATCGGCGAGCGTGCGATCGAAGTGGCGAGGAACGTCCCGCGTCCGAAGATGCACGCGATGCGATCGGTGTCGACGTAGATCGCGCGTAGCGTGCGGCGCGGGACGCCCCACACGAGGTTCGCGTCGTCGACGATCCACACCTCGTGCTCGGAGATCGCTAGCTCGATCGGCAGCGGATCGCGTGGCTTTCCGAGCCATCGCCACAGCGCGACGCGGATGCGATGCCACAGCGGCCGCACGACGCGCGCATGGGCGACGAGCGCGTCGGTACGGACCACGTCGCGATAGCCGTCGTTGCGCGACTTCGCGACCGGCAGCGCCTCGCGACGCGTCCACACCGCGGGAGGATCGTCGAGCCAGCCGCGCACGATCTTCGTGCCCGTGCCGTCGAGCCGCGCGGCGAGCGCTTCGGCGCGCTCCGCGAAATGCGTGAACGCAGCACGTGCGCCGTCGCTCGCCGGCACGAGACGCGCGAGGCCGCGCGGGTGTACCAGCGTGCGATGCATCGCATCGGGCGCGCGCCACGTGATGCGGATCGCGGGCCACGGCTGACAGAGCTCGAGCTCGGCGATCGACGCGAGCGTCATGACCTGCTCGAGACCATCCACGCCGCTGACGACGAGCACGCGCTCGTCCCACGAGATCCCGACGTCGCCGAGGCGATAGGGCTCGAACGACGCGCCGAACGAGAGCTCCGTCATCTATGCCCAAGCGTGCTTGACGGTGCGACGCACGTCGAATATACGTAGCCAATCAGTTACCCGTCATGAGCCGCGCGCGAGCCCACGAAGACGTGTTCCGAGCGATCGCCGACCCGACACGGCGCGCGATCCTCGATCGGCTTCGCGCCGGCCCCGCCGCGGTGACGGTCCTCGCGGCGGACTTCGATCAGTCGCGACCTGCCATTTCCAAGCATCTGTTGGTGCTCAAGCGCGCGAACCTCGTGGCCGAGCAGCGGCAGGGCCGAGCGCGCATCTATCGCCTTCGTCCGGAACCGCTCACGCGCGTGGCCGGATGGGTGGAGGGCTACCGCGCCTCCTGGCTGAACAATCTCGACAACCTGAAGCGTTACCTGGAGGGAACATGACCAAGAAGCTGAGCCGTGCACGCGCGATCGCCGACGTGACCAGTGGGACCATCCTCGCGACGGTCGAGATCGCCGCGCCGCCCGAGCGTGTCTTCACCGCGCTGACGAGCGCGGACGACGTCGTGAAGTGGTGGGGCTCGGCGGACACGTACCGCACGACCGCGTGGTCCATGCCGACGAAGCCGGGCGCGCCGTGGAACGCATCGGGCGTCGGCGCGGACGGCACGGCGTTCTCGGTCGAGGGCGAGGTCGTCCTCGTCGATGCACCGCGCAAGCTCGTCTGGACGTGGCGGGCGCCTTGGGACGGCAACCAAACGACGACGATCACGTACTCGCTCGAGCCGATCGACGGCGGCACGCGCGTGACGCTCAAGCACGAAGGCTTCGGCGATCGTCACGACTCGTGTCGCAGCCACGGCGAGGGCTGGGAGCGCGTGCTCGGCTGGGCATCCGCGCATCTGGGCGCGCCGCCGTCGCGGTTCTTCTTCTTCCGCCTCGTGCCGCCGCGCACGACCTTTCCGGCCGACATGTCGCCTGCCGAGGGCAAGGCGATGGGCGAGCACGCCGCGTTCCTCCGCGAGCACGCGGCGAAGGGTACGGTCGTGGCCGCGGGGCCGGTCGGCGATCCGAAGGGCGCGTTCGGCATGGGCGTGGTCGAGGTCGCGAGCGAGGCCGAGGTCTCCGCGCTCACCGAGACCGATCCGGTGATCCAGTCCGGTCTCGGCTTCCGCTACGAAGTGCTGCCGATGATGAGCGCGATCACGCGATGATCACGCGGCGTGGCGCTGCTGCTCCGCTTGGTAGAGTGGCAGCTCGATCGAGAGCGCCTTCATCACGCTCGGCCGCTTGCGCATCCGGCCGAGATACGTGGTGAGCCCCGGCCAGCGGTTGAGATCGATCGGCGTCGCGACCGACCACGTCAGCACCGTGGTGAGGTACGCGTCGGCGACGCTGAAACCGTCGAGCAGGAAGTCCCGTTCTTTCAGGTGCGTCTCGAGCAGATCGAAGCGCACCTGAACCTTGCTCAACGCGTAGCTCTTGGCGCCCTCGGGCGCATGCTTGTCGAGCAGCGGAGCGAACACGAGCTTGTGCAGCTCGGTGCCGATGAAGCAGAGCCACTGCTGCAGGAGCGCGCGCCCTCGGGCATCCGTGGGCGCGAGCCGCGCATCCGGATGCCGCGCGGCGACGTACTGCAGCACGGCTGCGTTCTCCACGAGGAAGTCGCCCTCGTCGGTGCGGATCGCGGGCACGAGCGCGAGCGGCGTGATCGACGCGAGCGGGACGCCGTCCATCGTCGCGTGCGTGAACGGGTCGACCTCGACGTAGCGCGCCTCGGCGCCGGCCTCGTAGAGCGCGATTCGCGTGGCCATCGAGCAAGCGAGCGGCGAGAAATAGAGATCCATGTTCGAGCCTCCTTCGGTGACGAGACGATGGGGTCGCGCTACACTTGAATCCAACGACATGTTTTCGTCGAACCCATGAGCGATGTTCATCGATTGCCGTTGCTCGAGCTGCGTGACGTGCGTTTGGTGCACGCCATCGCGGCACGGGGCGGCATGGGCGCGGCCTCGAGGTCGCTGCATCTGACGCAGTCGGCGCTCAGCCATCACCTCCGTGCGCTCGAGGAGCGTCTCGGCGTGAGCGTGTTCGATCGCGTGGGGCGCGGGATGGTGCTCAATGCGCACGGAGCGCGGCTCGTCTCGCTCGCCGATCGCTTGTTGCCGGAGCTGTGCGAGATCGAGCGATCCATGCTCGCGCCCACGGTGCCCGCGCCGAGGCTCCGCATCACGACCGGCTGCTACACGGCATATCCGTGGCTCCCCGCTGCGCTCGCGAAGATGCGCGAGAAGGTGCCGGGCACGCGCGTCGAAGTGATCGTCGATGCGACGCGGCGCGCGACGGATGCGCTTCTGCGCGGCGAGGTCGACATCGCCGTCTCGCCATGGCTCGAGCCGGATCCACGCCTCTGTGCGCGACACGTGTTCGACGAAGAGATCGCCGTCGCGATGCGGCCGGACGATCCGCTCGCGAAGAAGGCGACCGTGCCCGTGGCGGCGCTCGCCGATCGGCGCGTGCTCACGCACGAGGTGCCGGCGGCCGAGCTCGCGTGGATCCGCGCGACGTTCGGGCGGGGCGTCGTCGCGCTGCGCAACGTCGAGCGTCTGCCGCTCACCGAAGCGATCGTGGCGCTGACGAAGTCGGGCGAGGGCATCTCGCTGCTCGGCACGTGGACGATCCAGCACGAGATCGACAGCGGCGCGCTCGTGACGCGGCCGCTGCGACCGGCGCTCGAGCGACCGTTCGCGGTCCTGACGGCGCGCGATCGGTCCGTCGATCCACGCGCGGACGTTCTCGCGGAAGTGCTGCGCGAGTGGGCTCGCTCGAAGAAGAAGAAGCGATCTAACGCACGATCTTGAGGCGCGTCGGGCCCTTGCCCGCGGGCGCCTTCTCGCCGCCGGTGCGCGCGAAGTGGTGTTGCGCGACGGCCTCGGTGACCTTCTCGGCGAGCGCCATGAAAGCCTTCGCCGGCTCGCTCGTGGGCTCGGCCTCGACGATCGGCATCCCCTTGTCGCCCCACTCGCGCACGCTCGGTGTGATCGGGATCTGCGCCAGCAGCGGCGCCTTCGCGAAGTCGGCGATCTTCTGTCCGCCGCCCTTGCCGAAGAGCTCGTGCTTGATGCCCGCCGGATCGATGAACCAGCTCATGTTCTCGACGACGCCGAGGATCGGCATCGAGAGCTTTCCGCACATCGAGACGGCCTTGTAGACGTCCGCGAGCGCGACCTCTTGCGGCGTCGTGACCATCACGACGCCCGTGACCTTCAGCTTCTGCGCCATCGTCAGCGCGACGTCGCCGGTCCCAGGCGGCAGATCGAGCACGAGCGCATCGAGCGTTCCCCAGTCCACGTCGCGCAGCAGCTGCGTGAGCGCCGAGTGCAGCATCGGACCGCGCCACACGATCGCCTGCTTGTCGTCCTCGAGCATGAAGCCGATGCTCATCATCTTCACGCCGAAGCGCTCGTGCGGGCTGATCGTCTTTCCATCGCGCGAGACGGGCGATCCGCTCACGCCCATCATCGTCGGGATCGACGGGCCGTAGACGTCCGCATCGAGCAGGCCGACGCGCATGCCGAGATGCTTGAGCGCGAGCGCGAGGTTGACCGCCGTCGTGCTCTTGCCGACGCCGCCCTTGCCGCTCATCACGAGGATGACGTTCTTCACGCCGGGGACGGGGTCGTCGCCCATCACCTCGCGCGTCGGCACCTCGATCGTGAACGCGATCTCGATCGTCGACGGCGTGAGGGGCGCGAGCACCGACTCGACGCGCTCCCGCACGCGCTTTTCGTTCTCGGGCGATGGCGCCGGCAGCTTGGCCGCGAGCTTGATCGCGTCGCCGTCGATCGAGACGATCGAGAGTGTACCGATCGCGGTCATCGCGCGACCGAACACCGGGTCCATCACACCGGCGATCGCCGCGGAGACGAGCTCGTTCGAGAGAGAGGCCATGAAGCGCGCGGTTTCTGCGTTCCGCGCGCGCTTCCGTCAAGCCGTCGTCCGGTCCGCTCAGCCCACGGGCTGCGCGTCGTACTGCACGATCGGGTTCCACGGGCCCTGGCCCGCGTGCGGCTGCCAGTTGTGCCAGATCTCGGCGCCCTTGCCCCAGTAGAAGAGCTCGAGGCGGCCGTCCTGGTTCTGGCCGAGCGCGAGCTCGGTCGCGCTCTCGCCGAGCACTTCGCTGTCGGTGCCCCAGTCGCCGTTGGCGCTGACCTGCCACGTGTTGTGGATCTCGCCCTTGGGGTCGATGAAGAAGACCTCGAGGCGACCGTCGCGGTTCTTGGCGACGTCGATACGGCGCGCCTTCACGCCCAGCGACTCCTGCCCGTGCCAGTCGCCATTCGGCGTCGTCTGCCAGTCGTGCCAGACGATGTCGAGATCGTCGCGCCAGAACGCTTCGAGACGGCCATCGGCGTTGCCCGCGACCACGACCTCGCGCGCCTTGCCCGTGAGCGCCTCGTGTCCGTGCCAGTCGCCGTTGGCTTCCGTCTGCCAGTCGTGCAGGAGCGAGCCGCTCTCGGTCACGTAGAAGACCTCGAGG
>CAYSCF010000043.1:0-31629 GCA_964429305.1 uncultured Sandaracinaceae bacterium
ATGAGCGCTTTGAAACCGTTCGGTGTCGTCCAGACGTAGGCGTCGATCATGGCGCGCAGCATTGGGCAACGCATGCCCGTCGCCAAGGCCCGTCGCTCGGCTTGACACGTTGCGTTACGACCCCTACCACTCGGTCATGCGTTCCTCTACCACTTGGTAGAGAAGGAGAAGCGTCGAATGGTCGAAAAAGGTAAGCGCGTCGCGATCGTGGCGGGGCTCCGCACTCCGTTTGCGAAGCAGTCGACGGCGTACAAGAAGCTCACCGCGCTCGATCTCGGGACCGCCGTCGTCGGCGAGCTACTCGCGCGCACGAGCCTGCCGGCATCGAAGATCCAGCAGGTCGTGTACGGGCAGGTGCTGCCCTCGCTCTCGGCGCCGAACATCGCGCGCGAGATCGTGCTCGCGACGGGCATGCCGCGCAGCATCGAAGCCTTCAGCGTCAGCCGCGCGTGTGCGACGAGCTATCAGTCGACTGTCTCGATCGCCGAGGCGATCATGGCCGGCACGATCGACACGGGCATCGCGGGCGGTGCCGACTCGACGAGCGACGTGCCGATCGCGGTGAGCAAGAAGCTCGCGGCGGCGCTGCTCGATGCGAGCAAGGCCAAGACGCTCGCGCAGAAGCTCAGCGTGTTCGCGACGCTCTCGCCGAAAGATCTCATCCCGGTTCCTCCTGGTCTCACCGAGTTCTCGACGGGCCTCTCGATGGGAGAGAGCGCCGAGAAGATGGCCAAGGAGAACCACATCGCGCGCGCCGATCAGGATCGCATCGCGCACGAGAGCCACGTGAAGGCCGCGGCCGCGTGGAAGGACGGCCGCCTCGCCGGCGAGGTGATGACCGTCTACGTGCCCGGCAAGGGAAGCAAAGATCTCGAGCCCTTCTCCCAGGACAACAACGTGCGCACCGACTCCGAGCTCGCGAGCTACGCCAAGCTCAAGCCGGTCTTCGATCGCAAGCACGGCACCATCACGGCGGCGAACGCTTCGCCGCTCACCGACGGGGCGAGCGCGCTCTTGCTCATGCGTGAGGACGTCGCGAAGGCGAACGGCCTGACGCCGATCGGCTACCTGAAGAGCTACGCATTCGCGGCGGTCGATCCGCGCGGACAGATGCTCATGGGCCCGAGCTACGCGACGCCGATGGCGCTCGATCGCGCGGGCGTGAAGCTCTCGGATCTCGATCTCATCGACATGCACGAGGCGTTCGCGGGCCAGGTGCTCTCGAACACGCAGGCCTTCGAGAGCGACGCGTTCGCGAAAAAGGAGCTCGGCCGCAGCGAGAAGATCGGCACGATCGACTGGTCGAAGTTCAACGTCACAGGCGGCTCGATCGCGATCGGTCACCCGTTCGCGGCGACCGGTGCACGTCAGATCACGCAGACGCTGCGCGAGCTCAACCGACGCAAGGGCGGCCTGGCGCTCGTCACCGCGTGCGCCGCGGGCGGCATCGGCGCAGCCATGATCTTGGAGGCGAACTGAACATGGAAACGACCACGACTTCCAACGGCTCGCAGAAGGCTTCGAACCAGGCGCTCTCGGTCGAGAAGCGCCCCGACGGCGTGTTCATCGTGCGCATGGACCTGCCTGGCGAGCCGGTGAACACGCTCAAGGCGAGCTTCGCCGAGGACTTCCGCCTGGTGTTCGAGGGCATCGAGAACGATCCCGCGTGCAAGGCGGTCGTGTTCACGAGCGGCAAGAAGAACGGCTTCATCGCGGGGGCCGACATCACGATGCTGCAGGCCGTGAAGTCGGAGCGCGAGGCGACCGAGATCTCGGCGACCGGCCAGCGCGCGATGGATCGCATCGAAGCGTTCCGCGTGCCGGTCGTCGCGGCGATCCACGGCGCGGCGCTCGGCGGTGGGCTCGAGGTCGCGCTCGCATGCCACGCGCGCGTCGCGTCGGACGATCGCAAGACCAAGCTCGGCCTACCCGAGGTGATGCTCGGCCTCTTGCCGGGCGCGGGCGGGACGCAGCGCTTGCCGCGCTTGATCCCGATCCAGTCGGCGCTCGACCTCTTGCTCACGGGCAAGCAGCTCGACGCCAAGCGCGCCAAGAAGCTCGGGCTCGTCGACGAGGTCGTGCCGCAGGCGATCCTGCTCGAGGTCGCGATCGAGTGGGCGCTGAAGCTCGCCGGCAAGCCGCATCGCGCGGTGGAGAAGAACCTCGAAGGCGCGGCGAAGGTGCAGGAGCTCGCGCTCACGGGCACTGCGATCGGCCGCAAGGTGCTCTTCGATCAGGCGCGCAAGGCGCTCTTGAGCAAGTCGCGCGGCAACTATCCGGCGCCCGAACGGATCCTCGACGTCGTGAAGAAGGGCCTCTCCGAAGGCATGGCGCGCGGGCTCGAGGCGGAGGCGAGCGCGTTCGGCGAGCTCGTCGTCTCGCCGCAGGCCGCGCAGCTGATGAGCATCTTCTTCGCTCAGAACGCGCTCAAGAAGGACAACGGCACCAGCAATCCGGACGTCAAACCGCGCGAGGTGCACAAGGTCGGCATGCTCGGCGCCGGCCTCATGGGCGGCGGCATCGCGTTCGTCACCGCGACGGGCGGACGCATCCCGGTGCGCATGAAGGACAAGGACGTCGCCGGCGTCGGCCGCGGCCTCTCGCACGTGAAGTCGCTCGTCGACGGTCGCGTGAAGCGCAAGCGCATCACGCCGCGCGAGGGCGTCGAAGAGATGTCGCTCGTCACGGGCACGACCGACTACTCGGGGCTCGAGGGCGCCGAGGTCGTGATCGAGGCGGTGTTCGAAGATCTCGCGCTCAAGCACCGCGTGCTCAAGGACACCGAGGCCGCGTGCGGGCCGACCACGATCTTCGCGTCGAACACGTCGTCGATTCCGATCACGAAAATCGCGGAGGCGAGCGCGCATCCCGAGACGGTGATCGGCATGCACTACTTCTCGCCCGTCGAGAAGATGCCGCTGCTCGAGATCATCGTGACGCAGAAGACGAGCGAGGTGACGACGGCGACGTGCGTCGAGCTCGGCAAGAAGCAGGGCAAGACGGTCATCGTCGTCAACGACGGCGTCGGCTTCTACACGAGCCGCATCCTCGGCCCGATGATGAACGAGGCCGCGTACATCCTCGGCGAGGGCGTGAAGATCGAGGACATCGACGCGGCGCTCGTCGACTGGGGCTTCCCCGTCGGCCCGATCACGCTGCTCGACGAGGTCGGCATCGACGTCGCGGCCAAGGTCGGCCCGATCATGCTCGAAGAGTTCGGCGATCGTCTCAGCGCGCCCGCGGGCTTCGACAAGCTCATCGCGGACGACCGCAAGGGCCGCAAGAACGGCAAGGGTTTCTATCTCTATCCGAAAGAGGGAGAGAAGAAGAAGGGCAAGAAGGAGGTCGACGCGAGCGTGTACGCGGTGCTCGGCATCACGCCCGACAAGACGCTGCCGAAGGACGAGATCGCGCAGCGCTGCGCGCTCATGTTCGTGAACGAAGCGGCGCTCTGCTACGGCGAGGGCATCTTGCGCAGCGCGCGCGACGGCGACGTCGGTGCGATCTTCGGCCTGGGCTTTCCGCCGTTCCGCGGCGGGCCGTTCCGCTGGATCGACACCATCGGCGTGAAGGAGGTCGTGCGTCGTCTCGATCACTTCCGCGATCGGCTCGGCAAGCGCTTCCAAGCGGCGCCTGTGCTCGTGGAGATGGCCAGGACGAACGCGACGTTCCACGGCGCCAATCCGATGGCGCCGGGACGGCACAAGCGGATCAAGAAGAGCTGAGACCGGGCACGAGGCGTGCTCTTCCGAAGACGGGAGAGCCATCGATGTCGAACACTCGTAGAAACCACGCGATCGCGTGGCTCGACGTGGCACGCGTGTGCGGTTGGGTCGCGGTGGTCCTGCTCGCCGGCTGTCGGGCACAGACCGAGAGTGCGGACTCGGGGCTCACGCGGTGTGATGCGAGCGACACGTTGGTCGGCTGTCCGTGCAACGGACCGTTGCCGATCTGTGGCGTCGCAGGCGGGGACCTCCTCTGCATGGGGGGAAGGTGGGTGCTCGCCGCCGACGTGTGCGGCGAGCTCGACAGCGGCACCCATCCCACCGATGCAGGGCCCGATGCGAACGATGTCTGCAACGACGAGGGTGCGTTCACGTGCGGCGCCGGCGCGGGCGTCGTGTGCTGTGGCGGTCATCGCCGTTCGTTCTCGGACGGGCCGTGCGGGCTGACGTTCGACGCGGGCGCCGACGCAGGGCTCTGCCCGTACGCGTTCGGATGCGCATGCAACCCGAACGCCGACGCCGGCGCTGCGCCCTGCATCGGCTACACGGTGGCCGTCTGCACGGACGGCGCGTGGCAGCGCGGCACGCACGCGTGTGGGATCTGCTCGCTGTGAGCACAGTCCGCATGATGATCGGTGTTCTCGTCGCGAGTCTCTCGGCCTGCGCGACCAGCACCGACGCGTGCGCGAGCGCGACCGCGGGCTGCCCATGCGATCCGCCCAGGGACAGCTGCACGGCCACCGCACGCGGTGTCCTGCTCTGCATCGACCGTCGTTGGGTGAGCTCGACCATCGCCACGTGTGACGTGCTCGACGTGGGACTCTCGGTGCACGACGCAACCGTGGAGCAGCCTCCGACCGACGCGGGCCTCGTATGTGATGGCGACGTCGTCGCGCACGCCTGTCCCTGCGACGGCACGCGGCTCACGATCTGCGGTCCGGACATCGACTACGTGTGCTCGCACGGCACCTGGTTCGGCCACGCGGGCCTGTGCGCGATGCTCGATGCGGGGATGCCGTGCAGCGACGAAGGTCGCATCTCGTGCCCCGGCGGGCACGGCACCGTGTGCTGCTACGGGCAGGAGCAGACGTTCTTCGACGGACCGTGCGGATCGCCCGGCACGGACGGCGGGCCCGCGTGCGGTGACTTCCCGGCCCAGGGATGCCCGTGCGACCCGGACGCAGGCGCGACCGCGTGCGATGGCACCGAGCGCTTCGCGTGCACGGACGGGATCTGGCAGCCGACGTCGTACGCGTGCGGCTCCCTCTGTGGATCGGGCCCCTGACGATTCTCGCGCGCTGAAGTACAACGCTCTTCGTGAGCGCACGAGACGAAGGGTTTCATCAGCCGGCCGAGTGGGCGGCACACGACGCGGTGTGGATCGCGTGGCCGAGCCACGGCGATCTCTGGGGCGAGGATGCGTTGATCGACGCGCAGGCAGAGCTGACGAAGCTCGCCGAGGCGATCGCCGATCCCGACGACGAAGGAAAGCCGCGCGGGGAGAAGCTCGAGGTGCTCGTTCGCACCGACGCCGACGAGCGCCTGGCGCGCTGGAAGCTCGGCCCGCTCGGCGCGACGACGCATCGCGCGCTCTACGGCGACATCTGGCTGCGCGACACGCTGCCGATCTTTCTCACGCATCGCACCAAGAGCGATCACGCCGTCGCTTCGTTTCGCTTCAACGGGTGGGGCGGCAAGTACGCGCTGCCGGGCGATGCCGAGCTCTCGGGCGTGGTCGCGAAGCTGAGCGGCCAGCGCACGTTCACGCACGCGCTCGTGCTCGAAGGCGGCTCGGTCGAGCCCGACGGCGAAGGCACGATCCTCACCAGCGTCGAGTGCTTGCTGAACGAGAACCGAAATCCCGGCATGTCGAAGGCCGAGATCGAGAAAGCGCTCTGCGAGTCGCTCGGCGCCGAGCGCGTGCTCTGGGTGACCAAGGGCCTTCTCAACGATCACACCGACGGCCACATCGACACGATCGCGCGCTTCGTCGCGCCCGGACGCGTCGTGTGCATGAGCGCGAGCGGCGAGGACGATCCGAATCGCGACGTGCTCGACGCGATCGCGAAGGAGCTCGCCGCGATGACCGATGCGAAGGGACGCCGCCTCGAGGTCGTGCGCGTTCCGTCGCCGGGCCGCGTGCTCGACGAGGACGGGGAGGTCATGCCTGCGAGCCACGTCAACTTCTACATCGGCAATCGCGCCGTCGTGGTCCCGACGTACGGCACTCGATTCGACGAGGCTGCGGTCGCCGCGATCACGCCCCTGTTCCCCGGTCGTCGCGTCGTCGGCGCGAGCGCGCGCGTGATCCTCGAGGGCGGCGGCGCGTTCCACTGCATCACGCAGCAAGTCCCGCGCTGAGCGATCGTGGCGCCGAAGAAGCAGTCGCTGCCCGACAAGACGAAGGTGCGCGAGGCGTTGCTCGCCGAGATGCGCGCGGCGCTCGCTGCGATGGCGCAATCGGCACGCGACGCGGCCGAAGGCGCGACACACGAAGAGAATCGCTCCGAGGGCGACAAGGACATGCGCGCGACCGAGGAGAGCTACGTCGCGCGAGGCAAGGCGATGCGCACGGAAGAGCTCGCGGACGAGCTCGCACGCGCGCAGGCCGGCGCCTTTCGCGCGTACGCGTCGTCGGATCCGATCGGTCCTGGCGCGCTCGTGCGGGTTCTCGTCGACGACGCGCCACGCGTGTTCCTCGTCTCTCCCTACGGCGGCGGACGATCGCTTCGCATCGATGGAACGGAGATCACCGTGGTCGCGCCCGCGACGCCGGTCGGTAGTGCGCTCGTCGGCAAGCGCGTCGGCGACGACTTCGAGCTCGCGCTCAAGGGCGCGATGCGCGAGTGGGTGATCGACGCGATCGCGTGATCGGGCCTCTCTACTTCTCGCGCTTGCGGATGAGCCCCTCTTGCGCCGTGCTCGCGACCAGTCGACCGTCCTGCGCGAAGACCTTGCCGCGCACGAGGCCGCGCGCGCCGTGCGCCTTCGGGCTCTCGATCGTGTAGAGCAGCCACTCGTCGGCGCGGAACGGCTCGTGGAACCACATGACGTGATCGAGCGAGGCGACCTGCATCCCCGGCGTGTGCCAGCCGACGCCGTGCGGCAGCAGCGATGTCGTGATGAACGCGTTGTCCGAGACGTACGCGAGCATCGCGCGGTGCACGCCCGGATCGTCGGGCAGCTTTCCCGATGCGCGCAGCCACACGACGCGGGTCGGCGGTAGCGGGCCGGGCAAGATAATGTCGCTCGAGCCGTCGACCGGCCGCAGCTCGAACGGACGCTCGGCGAGCGCGCGATCGCGGAACACCTTCGGAAGCTTGTCGCCCAGTGCCGCCAGTCGCTCGCGCTCCGTGAGCAGCGTCTCGGGCGCGGGCACGTTCGGCATCTGGTCTTCGTGATGGAAGCCCGGCTCTTCCACCTGGAACGACGCCGCCATGTTGAAGATCGGCTCGCCCGACTGGATCGCGACGACACGCCGCGTGGTGAACGAGCCGCCGTCGCGGATGCGATCGACGTCGTAGACGATCGGCTTCTTCGCATCGCCTGGCCGCAGGAAATACGCCTGCATGGAGTGCACGCGCCGTTCGCTCGGCACCGTCTGCGTCGCCGCGCTCAGCGCCTGCCCGAGCACTTGTCCGCCGAACACGATGCCCCAGCCGAGGTTCTGGCTCTGGCCGCGGAACAGGTTCTCTTCGATCTTCTCGAGCGCGAGCAAGGTCACCAGCTCGTCCAGCACGGCACTCATCGGATGGCTCCTTGGTCTTCGAGATGCGCTCGCTGGATCTGCGCGGGCGCGGCGGTCGGAAAGTGATCGATCTGATCGGCCGGCGTGAGCGTGCAGCCCGCGCGCTGGAGCGAGCGGCCCATCTGCGTGTTCGTCGTCACGTAGAGCGTGAGCGAGACGCGCTCTCCGTAGAGCAGCACGATGTCGGCCATGCCGAGGTGCGAGCCACGCCACGTGAAGCGCCGCGTACGGATGCCGCCCTCGTCGGTGCAGTCCCAGATCCCGGTCGGCGCGCCGTAGCGATCGTGCATCGCCGTCAGGTGCGGCGCGATGCCGTCGATGCTCTGCAGCTGCGAGAGCAGCTGCACGCGCTCGAGAAGGTGCGTGCTGGCGTCGAACGCGTACATCACCTGCGCGCCGTTCGAGAGCTGCTCGCCGTAGAGCTCGAAGCCTGCATCGACGCGCGACGTCGAAGGCGCGACCGAAGGCCGCACGCTTCGAACGGCGGCGATGTCCGTGCCGAGCTCCACGCCCGGCAGCACGTCGCCGAGCAGTCTGGCCGACTCGGAGCGCATCTCTTCGGTCTCGTGCGCTCGCTGCTCGCGCTCGCGCGTCTCGCGCTCGGTCACGCGCGCTTCTTCTTCGTGCTGGTCCATCCAAGACCACACGCCGAAGCCGCCGCCGCCGAGCACGAGCAGGATCAAGAGCGGCACCCACGTCTCGCGGCTCACGACGGCGTGGCTCCAGCGTCGGGCGTGGCGGCCGGCTCGGTGTCGACTGGATGGGGCGCTTGCTCGGCGCGCTCGGTCGCTTCGTCGCAGTATCGCGCCCAGGGATCGAGCGTCGGATCCGCCGCTCCCGAAGCGGTGGAAGCGCACGCACCGAACGCGTCGAGCGCGCGTCGATACAGCGGCGCTGCGGTCTCGAGCAGCGCCTCGCGCACGAGCACGCGACGCGAGGGATCATCGCGGATCACGCGCGGCAAAGGCATCTCCTGCACTTCGCGCGCGAGCATCGCGAAGAGCGCGCCCACGAGCGCGGACGCCAGCACGTACTCGTCCGGCTCGCCGTGCTCGATCTGGCCGAGCGCCTGTCGCGCGGCACCGATCGCGCGCGCGCGCAAGACGACCCACGCCTGGAAGTCTTCGCGCATGAAGCGCGCCGTCTCGACTTCGCTCGCCGCATCGTCGAGCACCGGCCGCTCGGGAAGCGTCGCGTCGCGCGAGAGGCGCAGCGCTTCGGCGACGACCTCGTCCGACTCGTGCACGGTCGCCGGCAGCGGCACCATCGTCTCGCTGCCGATCACGAGCGGCGTCGCGTCGTCGTCTTCGTCGCTCGGCTCGCCGACGAGCCGATGCGGCGTGGGTGGTGGCGCGCTCGATCCGCAACCGGCGACGAGCATCAGCACGAGGGGCAGGTACTTCATTTCGCCCGCTCGCTCTTGCGTACGACGAGCTTCAGCGCGGATCGCTCGGCCGAGAAGCGCGCGACCTTCACGTCGACCAGGCCCGCTTCGATCGCGGCGGCTCGGACGTGATCTTCGGAGAGCACTTTCAGGCCCTTGGGATAGGCGATCCAGAGCGCGAGGCCATCGCCGACCGCCTTGCGCGCCTTCTTCACGATGGCGAGCGCATCGCGGCTCGCGATGCCGATGACGACCACGCTCGCCTTCTTTCCGAGCGGAACGCGCGTGACCTTCGCCGTCGCGAGCGCTTTGCCGAAATCTTCATCGTCGTCGAGGCCCGCGACGTGCACGGCGATGCCGAGCTTGTCGAGCAACGACGGCGGCTTCGCGATGCGCTCGGCCCAACGCGCCGCGCCCGCGACCTCGATCGCGTAGCGATGGCCCGCGTGATCGAACGAGAGGCTCGTGCCGACGCCGCGCACGTTCTTCAGCGCCGCGATGGGCAGCTTGCGACGCTTGGGCTCCCCCGCGACGCGGAGGAAGAGCTCGTCCGTCTCGAGCAGCGCATCACCGTCGTGCGTGTGCCCGTCGATCGCGATCGTCGTGTGCTTCGCCTCGCGACCCATTCGCGCGGCATCCTACTTGGCGGACGCGCGCTCGGCGATGACGGCGACGATCACGGCCTGCACGGCGCGGGCATCGAGACCGTGCAGGTGCCCGAGCGAGTCGACGAGCTTCGGGATGCCGGCGCGGAGCAATCGTGGGTGCGTGATCGGGCACTCGAGCGACTTGTCGTGGACGCGCGCGAGCACGATCTTCAGGTCTTCCGTGGAGACATCCTTGAGCCCCGCACCACCGAACTTCATCCGCGCGTTCTAGCTGCTCGAATGACAATCTGTCAGCCGCATCCGCTCGCGGCCCCGATCCGCTGCCAGCTTGTCTCGGACGCGTCGCGAAATCGGCCTGTTCTCACGTACGATCCGCGCACGAATTCGTGGACCTCGATCGCCTTTCGAGCTAGGCACGGCGGTTGCTGAGGGTCCCCCCGTAGCGCGGGGCTTCGTCTCGGAATTTCCGAGACAAATCCTGAGCGTCGAGGTGGGCAGAGGCAGTGGCCACGGTAGCGAGCGCGGGGCAGGGACGAACACGGATCGCGATCATCCTCGCGACGCTGAGCTCGACTGCATTCTTGGCGGCGCAGGGCACGACGCAGCTCGTCGCGTCGGCGTTCCTCGACGTGCCGGTCGACATCGCGCCGCTTCCGCCGGTGCCTCCGGCATCGTCGGTCACGCACGTGCGCAACGGAGCGGCGCTCGTCGCGGGCGATCACCAGATCTTCGACTCGGCGCTGAACCCGTATCCGTGGGAGCTGCCGGCGCCGCCCAGCGATCACATGTGCGAGACGACCGAGGACTGCGCGCCCGGCCAAGAGTGCGTCGATGGCGAGTGCAGCGGCGAGGGCGAGACCGGGCCGCCGCCCACGACGTGGAATCACGGTGATCCCCGGCCGGCGCCGTGCGACGGATCGATCCGTCTCGTCGGCTCGTACGTGCGTCGCGGCGCGCTCGATCAGTCGTTCGCGGCGATCGTGGGCTCGACCGGCAGCTCGCTGCTCTATCGCACGGGCATGACGATCGACGAGCGCCACATCGAGGGCATCGAGCCCGACTTCGTGGTGCTCCATCCGCACGACGCGGCCGTGTGCTCCATCGGCATGTTCGGCGATGCACCGCCCATCGCCACCGCGCGTGCTCTTCCCGTCGCACCGACCGTCGCGCCCGAGGGAGGCGACACGGCGCTCGGCATCAGCGCCGAGGAGATGGAACAGAACATCCAGCAGATCAGCGAGACGAGCTTCTCGATCAATCGGACGCTCGTCGATCGCCTGCTCGCGAACCAGGCCGCGCTCATGAGCGCAGCGCGCGTGATCCCGCACGAAGAAGACGGGCACGTCGTCGGCGTGAAGATCTACGGCATCCGTCGCTCGAGCCTGCTGGGCCATCTCGGCATCCAGAACGGCGACATGCTCCGCACGCTCAACGGCTTCGACATGACGGATCCCACCGCGGTCCTCGACGCGTACAGCCGTCTGCGCACGGCGGACTCTCTCTCGATCAGCATGGTGCGGCGCGGTGCTCCCGTGACCGTCGACTACGCGATTCACTGACCCGTAAAGGCCAGGCCCGTAACGATGAAATTGCCTGAAGGCGTGCTCTGATGAAGCTCAAGGTCGCGATCCCCATCCTGCTCACTTCGGCGTCCGTGATGATGTCGGGCCTGGCGTCGTACGCGCTCTCGGTCGCCGAAGCCCAGCCGCCGATCCAGCTGCCCCAGCCGCCGCCGCCCGGTGGTGGAGGCGAGTCGACGTCGAAGATCACGCCGTTCCGCACGGGCCTCGAAGACACCGACGTGACGACCTCGCCGCCGGGCGCGCGCGTCTCGTTCAATCTCGAGGACGCGGACCTGCCCGATCTCGTGCGCATCGTCGCGCGCATCACCGGCAAGCGCTTCATCCTTCCGAGCAAGGCCCGATCGATCAAGGCGACCGTGTACTCGCCGACGGACGTCACCGCCGCCGAGGCGTACCAGGCGTTCCTCTCGATCCTCGATCTCAACGGCCTCTCGCTCGAGCCCTCGGGCCGCTACTACAAGATCGTCGAGACCGCAGGCGCCGAGGCGCGCGTGTTCCCGCAGTACGCGGACGGCGACACGATGCCGTCCGACGATCGCTACGTCACGCGCATGCACCGGCTCGATCACGTCGCGGCCGAAGACGTCGCGACGCTGCTCGGGCACTTCAAGAGCGCAGAAGGCGCGATCACCGCGTACGCGCCGACGAACACGCTGATCATCACGGACACGGCGGCCAACGTCAGACGCATGCTCGGCATCGTCTCGCAGGTCGACGTCGCCAGAACGGGCGAGCAGATATGGATCGAGCCGGTCCACTACGCGGTCGCGACCGATCTGGTGGAAGTCTTGACCGAGATGTTCCCGCCCGAAGATGCCGAAGGCGGCGCGGGCGCGACGAAGGGAACGCCACGCGCGACGCCACGGCCCGGCAAAGCGCCCGTCACGCGCGAGGGTGAAGGAGCGGGCGATCAGAGCTCGGGCGCAGTCGGATCGGCGGCCGGAGGCGAGTCGCGCGTCGGCAACATCCTCGCGGACGAGCGCACGAACTCGCTGATCATCATCGCGACGGAGCGCGCGTATCTGCAGATCCTCGAGGCCGTCCGCATCCTCGACGTGCCCGTCGACGACGAAGGATCGGTGCACGTCTACGAGCTGCAGTACGCGGACGCCGAAGGCATGGCCGACGTGCTCACCTCGCTCGTGGGTGGCGGTGGCGGCGGCGGAGGAGGAGGCGCAGCCAGCAAGTCGGGCGGCGATGGCGGCGGCGCCGGATCGATCACCGGCGGCGACGTCGGCATCCAGGCCTACAAAGAGACCAACTCACTGATCATCACGGCCTCGCAGAGCGACTACGCCGCGTTGAGACGCGTGCTCGAGGAGCTCGACATCCCGCCGCGGCAGGTGTTCATCGAGTGCGTGATCATGGAGCTGCAAGTGCAGCGCACGGGAAGGTTGGGCTTCAACTTCCACGGCGGCTTGCCCGATCCCACGACGGGCGATGGCGCCGGCTTCTCCGTGCTCGGGTTCGGTGCGGCCACCTCGCTCGGCATCGGCACACCCGCGATGCTCACCGGCGACACGCTCACCGGTCTCGCGCTCGGCGTGCGCGGCCCGACGATCACGCCCGTGCCTGGTCTCTCGATCCCCAGCTTCGGCGCCATCCTCACCGCGATCGCGACGAGCGCGGACGTCGACGTGCTCTCGACGCCGCACTTGCTCGCGATGGACAACATCGAGGCCGAGATCACGGTCGGCTCGAACATCCCGTTGCAGCAGAACGGCATCAGCACCGGCGCGCTCGGTGGTCTCGGTGCGCTCGGTGGTCTCGCCGGTCTCGCCGGCGGCGCCCAAGGTGCGAGCAGTGCGCTCGGTGCGCTCGGCGGCTTGGCCGGCGGTCTCGGCGGCGGAACGCAAGGTGGCGCGGGCGGCATCGGTGGCTCCGGCGGTCGTCAGAACGTCGGCACGACGATCCGCATCACGCCGCACATCAACGACGCGGGCGAGATCCGTCTCGAGATCGAAGAGACGATCAGCGAAGCAGGCGCACCCCAGGGCTCGCTCGGTGTCGTCCCGATCCAGCAGCGCGTCGCCAAGACGCAGGTGCTCGTCCGCGATCAGCAGACCGTCGTCATCGGCGGCCTCATGCGCGACCGCGTGGCGACGACCGAGGACAAGATCCCGATCCTCGGCGACATCCCGATCCTCGGCGCGCTCTTCCGCCGCGAGTCGCGCACGACGGAAAAGACGAACCTGCTGCTCTTCCTCACGCCCTACATCATCCGAAGTGCCGAGGACCTGCGTTCCATCTTCGAGCGCAAGATGCGCGAGCGTCAGGAGTTCCTCGATCGCTACTTCGTGTTCGGCGACCACGAGTACGAGCCGGTGCTCGACTTCTCGAGAACGAGAGGGCTGGTGCTCGAGATCTTCAACGAGCTGAACACCATCGACGAGGAGCGTGACCTCGCCGAACAGCTAGCCGAGCAACCACCACCCGATCATCACGCACGGGCTCCCCTCGGCGAAGCGGAGCCTTACGATCCAGCGGAGGGGGACCTCGTCATCTCACCCGACGGGGAGACGACCATCCACGGAACGGTCGTCGACGGCGACGCACCTCAGCAATGACGCCCCGGGGCGAATAGGAGCCATGGACACTCAGCGGTACGTCGGAGAGATTCTCGTCAAGCGCGGCGCCATCCAGGCGGACCGGCTGGAGGATCTCCTGCGTACGGCGAGCGAGCGCGACGCGTCGATTCTCGACGTGCTCAGCGCCAACCGCGAGACCGACGGCGCGACGATCGTGCGCGCGTTGGCCGACGAGGTCGGGATCCCGTTCGTCGACAAGATCCGGAACGAGGACGTGCCGGCGAATCTCGTCGAGCGCATCCCGATCAGCTTCGCGCGTCAGCATCGCTTGCTCGGTCTGGCGGAGGACGGCGAGCACGGCCCGATCCGCGTGGCCGTGGCGAATCCCCTCGATCCGACGCCGCTCGACGATCTGCGCGCGCTGCTCGGGCGCGAGTGCATCCCGATCGCGGCGAGCCAAGAAGCGATCGAGGACGCGATCAACCGCGTCTACGAGCGCAAAGACGAAGGCGCCCTCGGCGAGGCCAAGGCCGGCGAAGAGATCGAGGAGCTCCAAGACCTGCTCGACATGACGGACGAAGCGCCCGTCATCCGCTGGGTCAACAACCTCTTCTACACGGCGTCGCAGCAGCGCGCGTCCGACATCCACATCGAGCCCAGCGAGAAAGAGGTCGTCGTCCGGTATCGGATCGACGGCAACCTCGTCGTCGCCAAGACCGCGCACAAGGGCTTCCTCAAGTCGATCGTGTCGCGCGTGAAGATCGAGGCGAACCTGAACATCGCCGAGACGCGTCTGCCGCAAGACGGCCGCATCACCAAGAAGATCCAGGGCCGCATGATCGACGTGCGTGTCTCGACGATCCCGCAGGTGAAGGGCGAGCGCATCGTCATGCGTCTTCTCGACAAGGAGAAGGTGCTCCTCGATCTGACCGACCTCGGCTACGCCGGCGCGCAGCTCGACACGATCCAGCACCTCATCACGCGCCCCAACGGCATCATCCTCGTCACGGGCCCGACCGGCAGCGGCAAGACGACGACGCTCTACGCGTGCCTGTCGCGCATCAACACGCCCGACTTGAACATCCTCACCGCCGAAGATCCCGTCGAGTACGAGATCAAGGGCATCGGGCAGATGCACGTGCAGGCCAAGATCGGCCTCACGTTCGCCGCCGCGTTGCGCGCGTTCCTCCGCCAGGATCCGGACGTGATCATGGTCGGCGAGATCCGCGATCACGAGACGGCCGAGATCGCGATCCACGCATCGCTCACCGGCCACATGGTGCTCAGCACCATCCACACGAACGATGCGGCCGGCGCGATCACGCGTCTGGGCGAGATGGGCGTCGAGCACTATCTCATCACGAGCTCGTTGCTCGCCGTGATCGCGCAGCGCCTCGTGCGACGCCTCTGCCCCAAGTGCCGGCAGCCGTACGAGCCGACGGACTCGGATTTCCGCCAGCTCGGCGTCGATCGCAGTCGTCTCGCCGAGATCATGAACGGCAGCGGCGTGCAGTCGGTGCGCGGCATGGGCGGCGAGGACGACGTCCCGGATCTCTCGGACGATCTCGAGCCGCTCTCGGCCGAGCCGACGGTGCTGCGCGCGGTCGGTGAAGCGCCGGCACGTGCGAACGCGCTGCGCCCCGTGTTCTATCGCCCGATGGGATGCGAAGAGTGCACCGCCGGCTACCGCGGCCGCGTGGCGATCGCCGAGATCTTGATCATCGACGACCCGGTGCGTCGCGAGATCTTGAACAAGAGCGACGCCGGTCAGGTGACGCGCGTCGCGCAAGGCCGCGGGATGCGCACGCTGCGCGAGGACGGCGCGCGCATGGTGCTGCAGGGCACGACCAGTCTCGAAGAAGTGTTGGCCGCCACCCAAGCCGGTGAGGTCGTCGAATGACGAATTGCCCGAAGGCCTGTCGACCATGACCGTCTTTGCCTGGAAAGGCCTCGGCCCGACGGGCCGCGAGGTCAAGGGCGTCAAGGACGCGGACAACCTCAAGGTCCTGCGCGGCTTGCTCAAGCGCGAAGGGATCCTGCTCACGTCCGCGCTCGAGGAAGCGGCGGCGAAGAAGGCCAACGCGCGCAACGTCGACTTCGGTCGCTACTTCCGGCGCGTCACGGTCCTCGATCTCTCGATGATGACGCGTCAGTTCGCGACGCTGCTCAAGAGCGGCGTGCCTCTCGTCGAGTCGATGAGCGCGCTCATCGATCAGATGGAGAACGAAGAGCTGAAGAACGCGCTCACGCAGACGCGCGATCGCGTGAACGAAGGCTCGTCTCTGCACGCGGCGCTTCGTCAGCACGAGAAGATCTTCCCGGTTCTCTACGTGAACATGGTCGAAGCGGGCGAGGCCTCCGGCACGCTCGAGGTCGTCCTCGCGCGTCTCGCCGACTTCCTCGAGGCGCAGAACAAGCTCAACAACAAGGTCTTGGCCGCGCTCGCCTATCCGGCGTTCATGGCGCTCATGGGCCTGGTGACGATCACCATCATGATGGTCGTCGTCGTGCCGAAGGTGACCTCGATCTTCGAGGACTTCGAGCACGCGCTGCCCTGGTACACGCGCGCGCTCATCGTCGCGAGCGACATCTTCGTCAACTACTGGTGGGCGCTCATCGGCGGCACCGTGGGCTCGATCTACGCGTTCCGGCGTTGGCGCGACTCGCCCGAAGGACGACAGCGCTGGGATCGTTTCGTCCTCACCGTGCCGATGTTCGGAAAGCTCATGATGATGGTGGCGGTCGCGCGCTTCACGCGCACGCTCTCGACGTTGCTCAAGAGCGGCGTGCCGCTGCTCCGTGCGATGGAGATCACGCGCAACGTGCTCGGCAACGTCGAGCTGATGCGCATCATCGAAGAGGCGAGCCAGTCGATCCGCGAAGGCGAGAGCATCGCCGCGCCGCTCAAGCGCAGCGGCAAGTTCCCGCCGATCGTCACGCACATGATCGCGATCGGCGAGCGCTCGGGCCAGCTGGAAGAGATGCTGGAGAACGTCGCGCTCGCCTACGACTCGCAGGTCGAGACGCGCGTGCAGACGATGACCGCGCTCCTCGAGCCGCTCATGATCGTCGTCATGGGCGGCATCTCCGGCTCGATCGCGTTCGCGATCTTGATGCCGCTCATGCAGATCAACGAGTTCGTGCAATGACACAAAAGCGTCGAGCTGGATGATCGCGCAATGGCCAAGACGCGCGAGAGGACGAGTCAGGTCACGCTGCCGTGGGAGCCGCGGGTCGGCCTCGTGCGCGACCTGCTCGCCGGTAGGCGCATCCGTCTCGTCCCCGTCGTGCTCGCAGGCCTGTTCGCGATCGGCTTCGTCGCCGATCACGCGATCGCCGAGCGCGACCTCGGGCGCACGCGCGACGTCATCGATCGCACGCACCGCGCGATCGCGCACTTCCGCGCCGACATGGGCCGCTGTCCGAGCACCATCCGCGAGCTCGTGCATCCGCCGCGTACGGGCGCGCACTACCTCGAGAGCGAGCCGATCGATGCGTGGGGCCAGCCGCTCTGGGTGCGCTGTCCAGGTCGCTACGATCCCGATGGTGAAGACGTCGTCTCGGCAGGTCCGAGCGGAAGCTTCTTGAGCGATACGACCGTTTGGTAAGGAAGAGGCCACGATGAAGAAGAGCTCCAAGCAGAACATCCGTCGTCTGGCGCGAGCACGTCGCAAGCGTCGCGGCATGACGCTCGTCGAGATCATGATCGTCGTCATCATCATGGCGCTCATCGCCACGGCGGTCGGCGTCGCGGTGCTTCCGGCGCTCGGTCGCGCGCGCATCAACCAGACGCGCTCGGACGCACAGGCGGTCCGCTCGGCGGTGCTCCTCTATCTCGGCCAGGAGCCGGGCGCGGACTGCCCCACGATGGACGAGCTGGTGGAAGCCGGCACCATCGATCACTCGCGCCGCACGACCGACGCCTGGGACAACCCGTTCCTCATCGAATGCGACGGCGACGACATCCTCGTTCGAAGCAACGGTCCCGACGGTCAGCCGGGCACCGAAGACGACGTGCAGTAGTCGTGACCTCTCGGTCGCGAGCAGGACGTGAGGACGGCATGACTCTCATCGAGATCATGATCGTCATCATCTTGCTCGCGGTCGTGGCCAGCGGGATCACGTACAGCTTCAACGCGCTCAATCGCACGTACCTGCGCTCGGGCTGCATGCACATCTCGGCTGCCGCGCGCTACGCGTACAACCGCGCGATCGCGCGCGACTCGACCGTGCGTCTCGTCTTCAACCTCGAGGACGGGACGATGGGCTTCGAGGAGTCCGAGATCCCCGTCACGCTCGCGCGCATCGGCGACGAGCGGCGCGAGTTCACGCACGACCAGGCGGTGCGCGATGGCGCGGACGAAGACGCGCCCGACGTGGATCAGTCGGCCGTCGATCCCTGGGCCGCCGCGCGCGCACGTCTGGCCGACACGATCCATCCGACCTTCGGCGCTTCGCCCTTCCAGCCGCTGCACGGAGCGACGTACGCGATGCGTCCTCTCGGCGGCGGCATCCGCATCACGCGCCTCTACACGCCGCACGAAGAGGACTATCGGGACGAGGGCACGGGCCACATCTACTTCTTCCCGCACGGGCAGACCGAAGACGCGGTCGTCTGGCTGACGGACAACAACGACCACACGTACTCGGTGGAGCTGCATCCGCTCACCGGACGAGCGCACGTGCGCAACTACGCGTACGAGCCCGAAGATCTGATCCTCGACGGCGACGAGGAAACCTCGGAGGTCCGACGCTGATGGCCACGCGTCGCAAGCCTCCGTCGAGATCGCCGATCTTCGGCGCGTTCACGCTGCTCGAAGTGATGGTTGCGGTGACGATTCTCGGGATCGCGCTCACGGCGATCTTCTCGAGCGAGGCGGCTGCGATCCGCGTGGCGAGCCGGGCGCGCTTTCTCACGACGGCGACGCTGCTCGCGCGCTGCAAGATGGGTGAGATCGAAGAGCAGGTGATGCGCGAGGGCCTTCCGGCGGTCTCGGCCAACGGCACCGACGAGTGCTGCGAGGACGCCGAGGTCGAGGGCTTCGAGTGCGAGTGGGAGATCATGCGCATCGTCCTGCCGGACGGCGCGGCGATGGGTGGCGGCGGCGGTGTCGGCCCCAACGACGGGCGCGGCGGCGGTGTCGCAGGCTTGCTCGGGGCCGATGGCACGGCTCCGCCTGCGAGCGCGACGCCGACGGGCGCACCGACGCCCGATCAGCTCATGAGCGGCGCGCTGATGAGCGGCGGCGGCGACATGGTCGGTCAGATGGCGCTGCAGTTCGTCTTTCCGATCCTCAAGCCGCAGCTCGAAGAGCAGGTGCGTCGCGCGCGCGTGACGATTCGCTGGCACGAGGGCGACCGCGAACAGGAGTTCGACGTCTCGCAGTATCTCGTCGCCGAGCAGCCGCCGGCGCTCGCGACCGAGGCGGCGATCCAGGCCGCGACCGGCGGCGCTCAAGCACCGATCCCGCCGGGCTCGCAGCCGCCGCCGAGCACCACCACACCGCCGGTGACCCCGCGATGAGGCGGCCGACGCGCAAGAGCCGGTCTCTGCCGGAGTGGTCCGCGATGCGGACCCGACACAATTGTGTCGGCCCGGCTCGCCGGGCACTCCGGCGCAGAGCCGGCATGACGCTCGTCGAAGCGATGGTCTCCGTCGCCATCCTCGCGATCGTGAGCGTGATGGTCTTCGGTGGCTTCTCGCAGACCATGCGCAACAAGGCGCGCATCGAAGAGCAAGGCGATCGCTCGCACATCATCCGCGTGGCGATGGAGCGGATGTGTCGCGAGATCCAGAGCGCGTTCGTCTCGCTCGACGTCAACCTCAACCCGCAGCTCGCATCGATGCGCACCGTCTTCCACGGCCGGCACGTGGGCCGCGGCGCGCGTCTCGACTTCACGTCGTTCTCGCACCGCCGGCTCTACCGCGACGCGCACGAGTCCGATCAGAACGAGCTCGGCTACTTCCTGGCGGAACATCGCGACGAGGAGACGCGTCAGACCCACCGGGTGCTCGTGCGGCGTGAGTCACGGCGCATCGACGACCAGCCCGAAGAGGGTGGCCAGCAGATGATCCTCGTCGACGAGGTGCGCGAGTTCGAGCTCAGCTACTTCGATCCCATCTCGCTGCAGTGGGTGGACGGCTGGGACACGCAGGGCACCGAGATGAATCGCCTGCCGGCGCAGGTGCGGATTCGTCTCGTGGTGCCCTCGCTCCTGAACCACGACCACGACGAGGTCTACGGCACGCGCGTCAACGTCCCCATCACGTACGCGCTCAACCACGCGCTCTACAACCCCTGAGCTCCTAGTCTCCCCGGGGGGTTCTGGGCCCCCCGTCCCCCAGAAGAAACGCAACATGGCAACGCTCATCGGCATCGAGGTCGGAACGCGCATCGTGCGCGCGGCATTGGTGCGCACGCAGTTCCGATCGACGCAGGTCGCGCGCTACATCGAGGTCTCGCTCGACGACATGCGCTCGCTCGCGGTCGCGCCACCTCCCCCTCCCGAGGCTCCGATCGGAGCGATCGCAGGCCTGCCCGAGGCGGGCGTCGTCTCCGACGTGCCGGTGCTGCCGCCCGCGTACGTGGTCGCCGATGCGGCGCCGGACCCCGATGCTCCGCTTCGTCTCGCGATCGCGGAGGTGATGCGACGCGCGGGCGTGGCGGGCGCGACGCGCATCGCGGACATGCCCGGCGAAGACGTCTCGCTGCGGCGCATCGAGCTGCCGCCCGCGGCGATGCGCAAGATCGACGAGCTGCTTCCCTTCGAGATGGAAGCGCTCATTCCGTTCGATCCGGCCGAGACGCTGCTCGACCATCAGCTCGCCGAGCCGCCCGACGCGACGAAGGTCCGCGTCGTGGTGTGTGCGGTGCCGCGCGCGAAGGTGCGCGAGCGCCTCGACATGCTCGAGCGCGCCGGTCTCGATCCGGAAGAGCTCGTGCCCGGACCGGCTGCGCTCGGCGGTCTCGTTCCGTTCGTCCCGGTGCTCGCTTCCTCCGAGGGAGCGCAGGTCATCGTGCATCTGGGGCGATCGCGCGCCGACGTCGCCGTCCTGCGCAAGGGCAAGCTCGAGCTCGCGCGTAGCATCTCGGCTGGCGTCGACGATCTGCGCGAGTCGGGCTTCGGGGATGCACCGTACGGGTCGGGCGCCGAGCGGCTGTTCCGAGAGCTGCGGCAGACGGTGTCGAGCCATCGCATGCAGGGCGGTGCCGAGATCGAGGCCGTGCGCGTGTCGGGCGAGCTCGACGCGGGAGAGCCGCTCTTCGCGTGGATCGGCCGCGCGCTCGATCGCACGCCGATCCCCCTCGAGATCCCGCTCGCGCCCGAGCAGGACGGAACGCAACCGGTCGACGCGGTGCGCGCGCCTGCCTTTGCGCTCGCGCTCGGTCTCGTCGGTCAGACGCTGCTGCGCGGCAAGCACCTCGATCTGCGCAAGGGGGATCTCGCCAAGAAGCGCTCGATGGGCGCACTGCGCGAGCTCGCGCCTCTGCTCGGCGTGTGCGCCGCGTTCGTCGTCGTTGCGTACTTCTACTCGGTGTACGCGCACTGGTCGGTGCTCACCGCGCGCCGCGAGGTCCTCGAGACCGAGCTCGCCGAGGTGAGCGAGCAACGCCTCGGTGAGACGACGCGCGATCCGATCCGCGCCCGTGCGCTGCTCGACCAAGGGCGACAGAGCCCGGATCCGCTCCCCGCGTTCGACGCGTTCGACGCGCTGCTCGCGCTCTCGGCCGCGATCCCCGACGGGATCGAGCACGATCTGCAGCGCGCACAGATCGATCTCGGTGACGATCGCAGCGGCGGCCACATCGAGGTGCAGGCGACGGTCAGCTCCATCGAAGAGCGTGATCGCATCGCGCAGGCGCTGGGCGAGGTTCCCTGCTTCCGCAACATCGAGCTCGGGCCGATGACGACGGCCGGCGAAGGCCGGCGCCAGTATCGCCTCGAGATGGATCTGCAGTGCCCGGGCACCGTCGATCCGAGCGCGTCGCGCACCCATCGCCATCGCACGAGCGGCAGTGGTGGCTCGGCCGGAGGGCCGCCGTGATGCGCGAGCGTCTCGAAGCGATCTGGGCCGGCTTCAACGAGCGCGAGAAGCGTCTCGTCGGCGCGCTCGGCCTCGTCGCGCTGCTGCTCGTGGTCGCGATGCCCGTGTATCTGCTCTCGAGCGCCATCGGCGCGCTCGAGGAGGACAACGACGCGATCGAGCTCGTGTTGCGCGACATCGGGCGCGCGGGCCCGCGCCTGGCCCAGCGCGAGGCCGAGGCAGCCGCCGCCGAAGCACGCTACGACGTCCGCGCGCCGGCGCTCGGATCGTTCGTCGAAGCGCAGTGCGCGACCAACAACGTGGCGATCCAGTCGGTGACCAATCAGCCCGAGGTGCAAGAAGGCCACTTCCGGCGGCGTCACGTGCGCGCGCAGCTCCCGGGCGCGAACCTCCGCGCGGCGCTTCATCTGCTCACGTCGATCGAGGCCGCGCCGTATCCCATCGCGCTCGAGCGCATCCACATCGAGCACTTCAACCCCGGCGAAGATCGCTTCAACCTCGAGATCGGCGTCATCACCGACGATCGCGAGAGCGGCGGCGCCGCCGGCAGCGGCGAAGACGCGGGCGTCGCGCGCCCCCAACCGGCCGGCCACGCCGGACCGCCTGCACCTTAGGACGCGCGCATGCCTTCACGATTCGCACTCTCCGAGCGCGCGCGGACGATCCTCTCGAGGTTCTTCGTCTTCCCGCTCTATTTCGTGTGCTGCCTCTTCTCGTCGGCGTACGAGACGTTCCCGTACGATCGCGTGCGCGAGTTCGCGATCCATCAGGTCGAGATCTCCGTGCCGGGCGCCGAGCTCGAGATCGTCAGTCTCGAGCCCGCGTGGGTGAGCGGCGTCGAAGCGACGGGTGTCCGCCTGCGCCTGCCGCAGGAGCCCGGCGAGGAGCGCCGCGCCGAGATCACGATCCCGCGCGTCTACGCGCGCGCCGGCATCTTGTCGTACCTGTTCGGCACGACGGACGTCGTGTTCGAGGTCGAGACCGACGGCGGCGGGTCGATCACCGGCGAGATCACCGACGCGACCTCCGGCTCGGGCGACGAAGCGCACGAGCAGACGCGCGTGGTCGCGCACCTGCAGAACGTCGACCTGCGCCGCATCGGGATCATCCGGCACATGCTCGGCATCCCCGTCGAGGGCACCGTGTCGGGCGACGTCGACGTGACGCTCGCCGACGAGCTGGATGCGACGGTCGGCAACATCACGCTCACGATCAGCGATGTGGCGCTCGGCGATGGGCGCTCCGAGCTGATGGTCATCCCCGGCAGCGCGCACGGCTTCGCGGTCGAGCGCCTCGCGGCCGGCGACATCAACCTGCGCATCGACATCGAGCACGGCGTCGGCCGCATCCAGCAGCTCGCCTCCGACGGCGAGGACGCGCAGCTGCTCGGTCAGGGCACGGTGCGCCTGCTCCGCCCGTTCCGCATGTCGGCGCTCGACGTGCTCATGCGCGTGAACATCACGCAGGCGTATCGCGAGCGCAGCGATCGCACGCGCGCGATCTTCAGCTTGGTCGGGCTCGCCCCCGAGGCACGCCTGTACCAAGCCCCGGATGGAGCCTTCCAGTTCCGGCTGACGGGCGCGCTCGGCGGTCGGGTGATGGCGCTGCCCGCTGGCTCGGCGACCTTCGACCACTGAGGCGCACCGCACGCGGTGACCAAACAATTGCTTGCTCCGACAACCTTGTCGGTGCAAGCATCTTGTCATGCGTACCGCACTGCCTCTGTCTGCGCGCGTGCTCGCGCAGGCCTCCGTCGTTCGAACGTTGGTGACGATGATCCAGGAGCCGACGGCCGAGAAGGTCCTCGCGCTGGAGACGCACCTGACCAAGCTCGCGACCGACGCCGACGTGGAGAAATACCTCGCCGCGCTGCGCGCCTGCCCTGCGACCGCGAAGATGATCGAGGATCGCTGGCTGCCAGCACCCTACACGCTCGACGATCTCGAGCGCTGCGCTCCCGGCACGCTCGGGCACGCGTACCGGCAACACATGATCGAGAACGACCTGCGCCCGGACTACTTCGACCCGATCGATCCGTCCGACGACTTCGCGCTCGCGCGCCTGCGCCTCTATCAGACGCACGACCTCTGGCACACCGTCACCGGCTATCCGACGACCACGCTCGGCGAGGTCGGCATCGTCGGCTTCTACCTCGGGCACTTCGAGCGACACATGGGCGATCGTGCGGGCGCGGCGGCGGCCTTCTCGGCCATCCTCGCGGGCACCACGATCCTGCACGCGGCGCTCTTCCGACAGGACCGCATCACGCACTTCTTCCGCGCGCTCGTCGAGGGCTGGCATCGCGGGCAGGCCGCCCAACCGTTCTTCGCCGTGCGCTGGGAGGAGCAGTGGGATCGACCGCTCGCCGATCTGCGTCGCGCGCTCGACGTCACGCCTGCGCGCGCGTCTCGCGCGGACGTCACCTCGCTCGCCGCCTAGCGCTAGAGGACGTCGAGCGTCGCGATGTCGTCGAGCGTCGCGAGGGCGATGCCGGTCGTGCCGCCCAACACGCCGACGCTCGCGGCGGCGACGAGCGCACCGATGCCGATGTCGAGCTCGTGCGCGAGGAAGCCGCCCGAGCTGATCGCGATGCCGATCAGCACGCCGATGAGCGTCCCGATGATGATGCCGACGCCCATCTCGCGCTGGCTCTGGCGTGACTCGTAGTGACCGAAGAGGCGCTCTCCGCCGCTGAGCTCGATCGTGACCGGAATCCGCTCGGGCGCGTGGTTGCCGAGCGTGAGCGCGAGATCGATCGGGCCCGGCGCGATCACGACGTCGCACGGCGAGAGCCCGAGCTGATCCCAGCCGCCCGCGCCATCGCCACGCGAGAGCCCGAGGCTGGTCGGCTCGCTCTCGAAGGTGACGTGCACCGAGGACGCGGCCTGGTAGCTCTGGGGAACGTCGTCCGCGTCTTGCGCGCTCACCGCGCTCGCGGCGAGCAGCACCACGAAGACGATCGTCGCTCTCACGAGCCGAGACGCTGTCCGACGCCGAGCCACTCGAAGAACACGGCGAGCTGTGCGCGCTGCTCGGGCGGCATGTACTCGAAGTTTCGCCCGCGATCGATGATCTCCCAGAAGTCCTTCGTCGTGACCTTCTCGAGCGACTCTCGGATCTGCGCCAGGCGCGCGTGCGGCTCGGCGCGCATGTCTTCCGCGATGCGGCGCGCCTTCGTCTCTTCGCCGTGCGCGAGGTAGTACGCTGCGAGCTTGACCTGCGCCTTGCGCACGCCGAGCAGCGCCGACTCCTGCGCCTGCGTGCGCAGCGGCCGATCGAGATCGAGAAAGAGGGCGAGCATCTCCTGCTCTTGGTCGCTCTCGTGCTCGTGCGCGTGCTGGCAGATCGACGAGATGTCGTAGGCGACGGTCTCGGTGACGAACACGAGCTTCATGTCGAAGCTGACGTGCCCGTAGTAGCTCATGTGCTTGACGCCCTCGAGCGCGGCCTGCGCGTTGCCGTCGGTGATGAGCGCCTCGACCAGCAAGCGGTACTGGTTCATCACGTTGTACGCGGTGCGCACGTCCTTCTGGTTCAGCGTCGCGCGCAGATAGCTGTTCATGAAGCGATAGACGAGCTGCATGAGCTCGTCGTCGCGCTTCTTGCTCGCCGCTTCGCCGATGTAGCGCGTGTCGATCGCGACGAGATAGTTGATGTCGCGCATCCCGCCGAGCGCCTCGTTGTAGATGCCGAGGTACTGGCGCATGACCTTCCACTCGACCCACGTGCGCCGTGTCTGGAGGTCTTCGACGGATTCGGGATCCATCGCGACGAAGTCGGGGTTCTGCTTGAGCGCGGCGCCGATGTCGAACCACGCGGCCGACGCGTCCTTCTTCAGGTCGAGATAGGCGACGCAGAAGTCCTTGAGCGCGTCGACCGCGCCCGACGCGATGATCTTGTCCTTGCCCGAGATCGAGTTCGACGTGATGTCGGTGAGCTCTTCCATCGCGTTGAGCGTGGCGGCCTGCGCGTCGCTCACGTCCGCCGTGATCGCGAGCAGCGAGCCGGTCTTCGCGGTCGTGACCGCGTTCTGGCGGATGCGCGTGATGATGTTCTGCGGCGCGAGGAACCAGAACACGTAGCCGAAGTACGGCGCCATCAGCACGAGGCCGATCGTCGTCGCGATCAGGATCCCGACGATCGCCGCGCGCGGGATGAACATGTTCTGCAGCGCGAAGCTGATCCACATGCCCGACACGCAGACGACGAGATAGAAGCCGAACACGAGCGTGTTCACGCGGTCGCGCAAGAACATCCCGGCGACGCCCGTGTACCGGTCGGCCGAGAGCTGCACGATGATGGATACGACCGTGATGACGATGCCGAAGACGGCCGCGATCATCGCCGCGAGCTGCGGCAGTGCGTTCCCGATCGCTTCCGGATCGAAGTCGAGGAAGCGCTGGACCGCGTTCGTCTCGTGCCCGTTGGGCGGACCGCCGGTGAACACGGAGTCGAGCGCATAGAGCCCGATGAACGCGGCCAGCGCGATGCCGCTGAGGACGACGATCGGGGTGAGCCAGCTCGGACCGGCTTGCTGACGGCGGGCGTCGGTCATGCGGGCCGACGATAACACTTGTGCATCGGACCTTGCGGGATGCTCGTCCCGGCTCGAAGATCGGGCCGTGAGCGTGCAGTTCGACAAGATCGAGGGGCTCGGCAACGACTTCGTCGTCGTGGACGCGAGCGTCGCGATCGGCCCCGAAGCGTGCGATCGGCACCGCGGGATCGGCGCGGACGGGATCCTCTTCGTCGATCCGAGCGCGCGCTCGATGCGCGTGATGAACGCGGACGGCACGCGGCCCGAGATGTGCGGCAACGGCATCCGTTGCGTGATGCTCTGGCTCGCGCGACGCGGCCTGGCGAAGGTGGGCGAGACGATCTCGATCGACACCGACGCGGGGCCGCACGCATGCACGCTGCTCTCGCTCGACGGCGAGATTGCGAGCGTGCGCGTCGCGATGCGCCCGTATGCGATCGAGCCCGAGCCCTCGCTGGTCTCGAGCGCCGTTCCCCTGATCGAGGCCGACTTCCCGGCCGAAGATCGTCATCACGTCGTCGGCACGTACATCTCGATGGGCAATCCGCACTTCGTGATCTTCGATGCGCGCCAGCAACGCGCCGAGGACGTCGCGGCCACCATCGAGCGCCATCCGCTCTTTCCGGCGCGGGTCAACGTCGGTCTCGCCGAGCAGACCGGCCCGAGCACGCTCTCGCTGCGCGTGTTCGAGCGCGGCGTCGGCTACACCGAGGCGTGCGGCACGGGCGCGTGCGCGGCTGCGGCAGCGGCGGTCGAGACGGGTCGCATGAAGCGCGACACACCGATCGAGGTCTACGTACCGGGCGGCAAGCTCGAGATCATCGTGCGCGAGCGGGGCAGCCCCGTCTCCATGACGGGGCCGGCGCGACGCGTCTTCAGTGGGTCGTGGGCGGGCGCGAGCCGTTGAAGAGCTGCGTGCTCGTGCAGCTCTGCGTGTAGATCGGGCACGTCGTGTCGTGGTTCGTCACGTACGAGTAGTGGATGATCCCGTTCTGGAACGAGTCGCCCGAGAGATCGACGGTCGCGTCGGCATCGAGGCTGACCATGCAGCTGGTGCCGGCGGGCGTCGTCTGACGCGTTCCGTGGATGACCACGTCGAGGTGCGAGCCGCTGACGTTGCCGACCATCACGTGCGAGCCGAAGACGCCGTCGAAGTAGGCGCCGGCGAGCCCGCCGACGGTGGCGGTCACCGCCGTACCGTTCTGCGTGATGTCGAGCGGAACGCCCATCGTCGTGCCGGTCCAGTTGTCGAACATGCAGCCGTTCTGATCGTCGGTGAGGTTGACGGTGTAGCTGCCGGCGACGTTGGCGGGGGACGACGAGCAGCTCGACGCGAGAGCGGCCCAGGCGAGCAGGATCGAAGCGAGCGCGAGCATACGAGCGTGCGACATGCTCTCGACGGTAGCATGGTGCTCCCGTGCGACGCCTCGCCCTCGTCTTCGTCTTCACGCTCGTCGGTTGCGGCGGTCGCGCTCACGTCTCGGAACCGTCGCCCGCACGTCCCGCGATCGTCGTGACGCTCGTCTACGATCAGCTCGCGAGCTGGGTGCTCGAGCGGCATCGTGATCGTCTCGATCCGAACGGTGCAGTGCGACGCACGATGGATCGCGGCACGTACGTGCATCGCGTCGAGTACGGCTACGCGGGCACGTACACCGCGCCCGGTCACGCGGCGATCTACAGCGGCGCGCCCCCGTTCGTGAGCGGCATCCCGAGCAACCGTGTCTGGGATCGTGCGCGGGGCGCGCGCCTGTCCGCGATGGACGATGGATCTCATCCGCTGATCGGTCGCGAGACCGTGTTCGCCGGGCCCGGCCGCATGCGGGTCGAGTCCGTGGCCGACGTGCTCGAGCGCGAGTCGCACGGCGCGGCGATCACGCTCTCGCTCGCGATGAAGGATCGAAGCGCGGTGCTTCCCGGTGGCGCGCATCCCGATGGTTGCTACTGGCTCGATCCGCGTGCAGGCGGCTTCACCACGTCGAGCTACTACGCATCGAGCCTGCCCGCGTGGATCGCGTCGTGGCAGACGGCGCACCCGCTCGCGAGCACGATGCACCCGTGGCAGCCGGAAGATCCGGCGAGCCTCGCCTCGCTCGGGCCCGACGATCAGAGCGGCGAGGGCGCGTACGGTTGGGGCGCCACGTTTCCGCACGATCCCTCGTCGCCCGAAGCGATCGGCGAGCCCGATGCGTATCTCTCGACGCCCGACTCGACGGAGCATCTGCTCGCGTTCGCGCGCGAGGCGGTGCGCGAGCTCCACGTCGGCGGCGACGCGCAGCCGGATCTGCTCGCCATCTCGATCGCGACGACGGACTACATCGGGCACGCATTCGGCCCCGAGAGCTGGGAGTACGTCGACGGCCTCGTGCGCGTCGATCGCGCGGTCGGTGCGTTTCTAGACGAGCTCGAGCGGGAGCACGGACCCATCGCCGTGCTGATCACGGCCGATCACGGCGTCGCGCCGCTGGTAGAGCGATCGCGCGCGCGCGGGCACACAGACGCCGTGCGATGGACGAGCGAGAACGAGCTCGCGCTCTTGCAGGCGCATCTGAGCGAGACGCTCGGACAAGGCTCGTACGTCGATGCGTGGGTGCAGCCGTACGTCTATCTCTCGCCGAGCGACGATCGCGATCGTGTGGTTGCGGCGATCGTCGAGTATCTGCGAGCGCGCCCGGGGATCGCGCGCGTGATCGACACGCGTGACGCCGAAGCGCTACGCGCGAGTGCCGATCCGATCGAGGTGCTCATCGGCCGCAGCATCGGCACGCCGCCGTTCGGTGAGATCTACGTCGTGCCGAGCGAGTGGTCGGTCGCCGAAGAAGAGCTCGCGAGCGATGCGGGCACCTCGCACGGATCGCCGTGGGACTACGATCGACGGGTGCCGGTGATCTTCTCGGGCCCGGGCGTAGCGCATGCCGAGATCGACGAGGACGGGATCGCGCAGGCGCGCGTCGCGACCACGATCGCGCATCTGCTCGGCGTGCCGGCGCCCGCCGAGGCCGATCCATCGGCGCTTCCGGGCGTGCTCTAAGTCCGGATCGCGAAGCCGAGCGAGAGCGTCATCCAGACGGTGTCGTGCGGGGCGAGGCTCGGGTTGGCCTCGCGCACCGCGACGGGGCCCGAGAGCAGGAGCGTGGCGAAATCGGCGCGAAGGAAAGCATCGACGTCGCGGTTCACGCGCAGGAACACCGCGGCGTGTGCGCGCATCGCCGGGCCGAGCTGATAGGCCCAGTCGGGATCGAAGGGGCCGCGCGCGTACGAGTCGATGCTCGCGTAGCCGCTCGTCGCTCCGAGGCCGACACCGGCCCCGAGCTCGAGCCGCGCGTCGTCCACGGGTAGCACCAGCGCGGCCGTCGGGATCATCCACCAACGGTCCTGCACGTCGTGCGCGCTCGCCATCAGGCCGTAGCCGAGGTCGAAGCCGAGCGCGAACCAGCGCCCGAGACCGACGCGCACGCCCGCGCTCAGCGCGCCGCCGTGATCATCGACGCTGTCGATCTCGGAGACGGCGCCGAAGATCTCGACCTCGGGCGAGCGCGGCTGTGCATGGGCGAGCGAGGGCGAGAGCGCGAGCGCGAGAAATGCGAGAGGACCGATCAGGAGGCGGGTCATGCACCCTCTCGTGTTCGGTCCTCGCGCGATCGTTCAAAGTTTTCTAACTACGCGGACCGCCTGCGGGCACCGGTGGATCCGTGGGCGCCGCCGTCGTCGGCGGGCCCGTCGGCGTGCTCACCGGCGTCGGCGGCGCTTGCGGCGTCGACGTGTCGGTCGGCAGCGCGGCGTCCGCCGGGACCTCGCCCGTGAGCGTGCCGAGGAAGGCCACGATCAATCGGATCTGATCGGCCGAGAGATCGCGACCGAGCTGGTAGTGCCCCATCGTGCGCACGGCCTCGCCGAGATCGGTGCGCGAGCCGTCGTGGAAGTACGGTCCGGTGAGCGCGACGTTGCGCAGCGAAGGCACCTTGAAGCGATGCATGTCCGCCTGATCGTGCGTGACGTTGAAGCGCCCGTTGTCCGCGTCGGTCAGCGGTCGTCCGCACTCGGCGAAGTAGTCGTTCACCAGACCCATGCGCTGGTACATGCCGCCGCCCACGTTCGGGCCCGTGTGGCAGCTCGTGCATCCGACGCTCGTGAAGAGCGCGTAGCCGCGTCGCTCGTCGTCGCTCATCGCGCTCGCATCGCCACCGACGAAGCGATCGAATCGGCCGGGCGTGATGAGCATCCGCTCGTACTCGGAGATCGCGCCCGTGACGTGCTCTTGCGTCACGGCGGCCGCGCCCTCGCCGCCGTACACGGTGTCGAACACGGAGACGTACGTCGGATCGCCGCTGATCGCGGCGAGCGCCTGTTCCCACGTCGCGCCCATCTCGAGCGGGTTGGTCACCGGGCCGGCGCACTGCGTCTCGAGATCGGCCGCGCGGCCGTCCCAGAACTGCACGAAGTTGAGCGACGAGTTGAGCACCGAGGGCGCGTTGATCGGCCCGACCTGCTGGTGGATGCCGAGCGACGTCACGCGCGCCTCGGCGCCGCCGTGATCGAGCTGATGGCACGTCGCGCACGCCACCGTGCCGTCGCCCGACAGGCGCGGATCGAAGAAGAGCCGACGGCCGAGCATCGCCTCGGGGCGATCGAAGGTCGGCGCGGGCAGCGGCTGTAGGCCGCCGAGAGGCTGTGCCGGCGCCGGATCGGGGATCGCGGTCGGGGAAGGAGCCGACGACGTCGGCGGCGGCGTGCTTTGCTCGCCCGACGATCCGCACGCCGCGATCAAAGCAGCACACACGAGCAGGTTCTGTCGCTTCATCGTCTTCTCCGTCTTCAGGCGCGCGCCGCGAATCGATCGCAGATGCCCATCGGATTCACCGAGCCCATGTTCATCGCACAGGTCCCGCACGCGTGGGGCGGCCCATCCGTGTAGAACGTGCAATTCGTGCAGTTGCGCGTGCCGCTCGTCGTGTGATCGACGTAGTGCGCCGCCTCGCGCGCGGTCAGCTGCTCGGGCGTCGCGTGACTGCAGTCCGGCCCGCTCTCTCCACACGCAGCGAGCAAGCTCGGCGCGGCCAGCACGACGAGCGCGGTGCGACCGCCGCGGCGTAGAAACTCTCTTCGTCCCGTCATGGCTTCCTCCGAGCGAGCACGTTGCGCCCGATCGCCCGACGGATCCAACACCCAATGACGAACGATTCGATAGTCGTGGACTATCGCCCCAGACCGCGCCCGACCGGCGCCTCGGCCTCTCACTCGTCGATGCGACGCACGAGCAGCGAGGTGTTCACGCCGCCGAAGGCGAAGTTGTTCGTCATGATCAGGCGCGGCTTGCTCTCGGTCGTCTTGCGCACGTAGCCGAGCTTGCCGCAGCGCGGATCCAGCTCGTCCAGGTTGCGGTTCGCGGCGAGGAAGCCGCCGTGCATCATCAGGATCGAGTAGACGAGCTCGATCGCGCCGCACGCGCCGAGCGTGTGGCCCGTGTAG